>JALGZO010000154.1 GCA_025774865.1 bacterium
CGAGGGCTGCATCATCCATCCGACGCGGCGATCGACCCCGACGCCGCCGCGTCCGGAGCCGTCGACCTCGACGACCCGGGAGGCCTCCGCCTCCGGGCCCCGCACGAAGTGGTGGCCGATCCGCGTGAAACGGAGGAAGGCGGGACGTCAGACCGGTCGGAAGGGTTGATCGCGGGCGATGGTCTCGTCGCGCCCCGGTCCCACCGAGAGGATCTCCACCGGAACGTTCACGAGCGACTCGACCCGCTCGACGTAGTCGCGAGCGTTCTGCGGCAGGTCTTCGAACCTCCGGCACTCGCGAATGTTCTCGCTCCAGCCGGGAAGCACCTCGTAGACGGGCTCGGCGCGCTCGATCTCGGAGAGGGTCATCGGGAAATCGTCGGTGAGCTTGCCGTCCAGGCGGTAGGCCGTGGCGATCTGGATCTCGTCGAAGCCCGAGAGGACGTCGAGCTTGTTGATCGCCAGGGCAGAGAAGCCGTTCACCGCGGCGCCCTCGCGGAGCATGACGGCGTCGAGCCAGCCGCAGCGCCGCGGCCTCCCCGTCGTGGCGCCGAACTCGGCCCCGACATCGCGAAGCTTCTCGCCGGTTTCGCCGGTCTCCTCCGTCGGGAAGGGGCCACCGCCCACACGGGTCGTATAGGCCTTGGTGATGCCGAGGACGCGATCGATGCGGGTGGGGCCGATGCCGGCGCCGGCGCAGACGGCTCCGGCCACGCAGTTCGACGAGGTCACGTAGGGATACGTGCCGTGGTCGATGTCGAGGAAGGTGCCCTGGGCGCCTTCGAAGAGGATGTTCTTCCCCTCGCGCAGCGCGCCATCGAGGATGCGCGTGACGTGGTCGACGTAGGGCCCGAGCCGCTTGCCCCACTCGACCGCCTTTCGGTAGAGCTCGTCACGGTCCACGGGCTGCCACTTGTAGTACTCGACCAGCTCGAAGTTCTTCTGGTCGGCGAGGCGATCGATCGCCCCGCGCAGCCGGTCCGGATCCAGGAGGTCCGCCACGCGAATGCCCCGACGCGTCACCTTGTCTTCGTAGGCGGGCCCGATGCCGCGGCCGGTGGTTCCGATGGCGCGCTTGCGGGCGGCCTCCTCGCGGGCCTTGTCGAGGGCGAGGTGCCAGTCGAGAATGACGTGGGCCCGGCCGGAGAGCCGCACCCGGGAGGGGTCGCGCAGGACGCCACGCTCCTCGAGCGTCGATATCTCGGAGAGCAGGATCTCGGGATCCACGACGACGCCGGGCCCGATGAGGTTGACGGTGCCGGGGTTCAAGACCCCGGCAGGCACCACGTGGAGCACCGTCTGCTCGCCCTCGACCACGAGCGTGTGGCCGGCGTTGTTGCCGCCGTGGAAGCGCACCACGATCTGCGCCTGGGGAGCGAGCCAGTCGACGAGCTTGCCCTTGCCCTCGTCACCCCACTGGGCGCCTACCGCGACCAGCGTCGTCATTTGCCCAGATCCACGAGCTGCACGGAGATCATGTTGGGAAGGCTGCGCAGATCTTCCAGCACCGCGCGGTCGGGGGCGGCATCGATGTTCACGAGCATGGCGGCCTCGCGCCGCTCGGTCACCAGCCCGAGCTGCATGCGTGAGATGTTGATGCCCGCCTTCCCGAGGGCCGTTCCCACCGTTCCCACGACGCCGGGCTCGTCATGGTTCTGGATGAAGAGCGTCGGGCCTTCGGGAATCGCCTCCAGCATGAAATCGTCGATGCGCACGATTCGGGGCTGTCCACCGTGGAAGATGGCGCCTTCGATCAACCGGTCGAGGCATCCGACGACACGCGTGGTGATCGCGCTGGCGAAGTCTTGAGAACGGTTGGATTTGGACTCGACCACCTTGATGCCGTGCTGTTGCGCGACGACGGGGGCGTTCACCATGTTGACCTGATCGGTCACGGATTCGAGCAGCCCCTTCAACACCGCCACCGTGATCGGAGCGACGCTGATCTCGGCCGCCTCGCCGGAGTACTCGATCTCGATCTGCTCGATCGACCCGCCGCAGATCTGCCCGTGAAAGCGTCCGAGCTTCTCTCCGAGCGAGACGTAGGGCCGGATCTCCGCGTAGAGCTCGCGCGAGATCGAGGGAACGTTGACGGCGTTGCCCACGATGCCGTGGAGCAGGTAGTCGCGGATCTGTTCGGCGATGGCGATCGCGACGTTGACCTGGGCCTGATCCGTCGCCGCTCCGAGGTGCGGGGTACAGATGACCTTCTCGTGCGCGATCAAGGGGTGGTCCGCCGGGGGAGGCTCCTCGGCGAACACGTCCAGGGCCGCGCCGCCGACCTGGCCCGCTTCGAGGGCCGCGAGCAGCGCTGCCTCGTCGACGATGCCCCCGCGCGCCGCGTTGACCAGCAGCACGCCCGGCTTGACCTTGGCGAAGGCTTCGGCGCCGATCAGGCCGATGGTGTCCTTGGTCTTCGGGACGTGAATCGTGATGATGTCCGAGCGAGCGAGGAGGTCGTCGAAGGAAACCAGCTCGATCTCGAGCTTGCTCGAGGCCACGTCCGAGATGAACGGGTCGTGTGCGATGACCTTCATGCCCAGCCCGCGCGCGCGGTCCGCCACGATCCGACCGACGTTCCCCAGCCCCAGCACTCCGAGGTTGCAGTTGTAGAGCTCCTTCCCGGTGAACTTCTTCTTCTCCCACTTCCCGTCCTTCATCGAGGCGGTGGCCCGGGGAATGTGGCGCGCCAGGGCGACCAGGAGCGCAATGGCGTGTTCGGCCGTGGTGATGGTGTTGCCGCCGGGCGTGTTCATCACCACGATGCCCTGCTTCGTCGCGGCTCCGACATCGACGTTGTCGACGCCGACTCCGGCTCGGCCGATCACCTTCAGCCGTTTGGCGGCGTCGATCACCTCCTGGGTGACCTTGGTGGCACTGCGAATCACGAGGGCGTCCGCGTCTTCGATCGCCTGCGTCCGCTCACCCGGGGATAGACCCGGTGAGTTCACCACCTCGAACCCCGGGGCTCGTTCGAGAATCTCCAGTCCCTGGGTTGCCAGGGAATCGCTG
>JALGZO010000155.1 GCA_025774865.1 bacterium
GCGAGGCGCTCGCGGTTCTTGCGGCGCACGGACACGACCTTCGGCACGCCGGCGCGCGAGCTCTCCTCCGCCACCCACCGCAACTGACCGGCGAGATCCTGCGCACTCTGCCAGCGATCGTCGGGGTTCTTCTTCAGGCACTTGCCCACGACGTGATCGAACGCCGGCGGGGTGACCGCCTGAACGGATGAGACCGGCTGCGGCTCGCGCTCGAGGATCGACGCGATCAACGACGCCTGACTCTTCCCCTGAAACGCCTTGCGGCCGGTGGCCATTTCGTAGAGCACCGAGCCGAACGCGAAGATGTCGCTCCGGGTGTCCGCCTCTGCGCCTTCGAGCTGTTCCGGCGCCATGTACTGGAACGTTCCGAGGATCGTCCCTTCCGCGGTGAGCGGGGTGTCGGGTGAGGCCTCGGTACCCGGCTGCGTCACGATGAGGGAGCTGGCACTGTCGACGCGGTCCGAGGCCTTCGCGAGGCCGAAGTCGAGGAGCTTCACGCCGTCGGCCGTTATCATCACGTTGCCCGGCTTGAGATCGCGGTGAACGATGCCAGCCCGGTGCGCGCGATCGAGCGCCTCCGCGATGTCGGCGCCGAACCGGAGAACCTCGTTCATCGGAAGCGGCCCGCCGTGCAGCCGCTCGGCAAGCGTGTCACCCTCCAGGTATTCCATCACGAGGTAGTGCGTGTCGTTCTCGTGCCCCAGGTCGTGCAGCGTGCAGATGTTGGGATGGGAGAGGCTCGAGATCGTGCGCGCTTCGCGCTCGAACCGCTGGCGGCGCTCGGGATCCTCGGCGAAGTGGGGAGGAAGCACCTTCACGGCGACGATGCGGTCCAGGCGGACATCCCGGGCGCGATACACTTCGCCCATACCGCCAGCACCGATCTGCTCGATGATCTCGTAGTGGCCGAGCTTCTTTCCGATCACGTTGGCAGGTCCATTTCGAGGGGTGCGCCGGTTTCACGGTCGACTCTAGCGGCTATCGGCGGCCGACACCAGACGCGGGCGCCCGACGGCGGCCGCCGCCGCGAGAGCTCAGGACATGGCTTCCAGATCCTTGGCGAGACGGAACCCCGCGAACTGCCAGCGTGCATCCGGCGGGAAGAAGTTCCGGTAGGTGGCCCGAATGTGTGAGACGGGTGTCGCGCACGAGCCTCCGCGAAGCACCATCTGATTGCACATGAACTTCGCGTTGTACTCTCCGAGCGCCCCGGCAGGCGGGCGGTACCCCGGATACGGCCGGTACGGCGTCTGGGTCCATTCCCAAACATCGCCGAAGAGCTGCTCGGGAATCTCGTGCGACCCTGCCTCGGCGGCGTGCCCGTTCTTGGAGGCGGCCACGGTGGTCGCCAAACCGAGGGGTACCGGGTGGAAGTGTCCGCTCTCCAGGAAGTTTCCGCGGATCGACGTCTTCGCAGCCATCGTCTCCCACTCCGCTTCCGTAGGCAGCCGAGCCCCCGCCCAGCGTGCATAGGCGTCCGCCTCATAGAAGCTGACGTGGCACACGGGTTCCTCGAGCCGCACCGGCCGCTCTCCGGCGAGGGTCATCTGCAACCAGCGATCTCCATCTTCGCGCCAGTACAGCGGCGCCTTCAGGCGCTCCTCCTGAACGAGCCTCCACGCGTCGGAGAGCCAGAGCTCGGGGCGCGTGTAGCCCGCGTCCATGATGAATTCGAGGAAGTCTCCGTTCGTCACGAGCCGCGAGGCGATCGCGAACGCCGGGACGAATTCTCGGTGGCGGGGACGCTCGTTGTCGAACGCGAACGCTTCCTTCGACCAACCGATCTCCCGTATTCCTTCGGATACCTCGTGCCACATGAGGGACTTCATACGCGCCGCGCCGGGCGGCGTCTCCTCGGCCCGGTAAACCGGAAGAAGCGGGTTCGTGGCGAAGACGTGCTTGATGTCGGTGAGCATCAGCTCTTGATGCTGCTCTTCGTGGCTGAGGCCTACCTCGACGAGGGGGCGGAGCTCTTCGAAACCGACTTCGTCAGCGGTCTCGAACAGTCGTTCCATGCCCTCGTCGACGTGCTCGCGAAAGGCGAATACCTCGGCCACCGTGGGGCGCGTGGCAAGTCCGCGGTGGGGCCGGAAGTACGGCTTCCCGATCGTGTTGTAGTAGGAATTGAACAGATCGCGATAGCGGGGGTCTAGGGGTTCGTAGCCCTCGAGCTTTTCGGACAGGAGGAACGTCTCGAAGAACCAGCTGGTGTGCGCGAGGTGCCACTTCGTGGGGCTGACGTCGGGCATCGACTGGACCACGAAGTCTTCGGTTTCGAGGGTCTCGCAGAGATCGTGCGAGCGTCGGCGGGTCTTTCGGTAGCGTTCGTGAAGGATCTCTTTCGGGGGGCCGGTGGACGTCGCCAGGATCGGCGAGCCGGTCGTCGAATGATTGAACAGGGGGGTCATCGTTCCTCCCTTCGCGGGGGATGAGGGTCAAGGGGTTGGCGCGGGTCGGAAAGGCTCTCGGCACGACCCATCGCTCCCGCCGGAATCAACGCCCTGATCAGCAAATGGGAGGCAGGCGCCGCAGCGGGGCTTGGACCTTGCCGAATGAGGCGCCCGTCGTCCAGTCAAATCTGTCGCGGGCGACGGCTCGAGCGGCGGGGGCGCTACTTGATCGCGATGACGTCCACGTCGCCATCCTCGCGCATGACGTTCACGCTGACGTCTTCGGCGTGACGCTGCAGGGGAGCGTTCGGGCTTGACGGGGCCGTGCCATCGGTGTCCTAGATCGAGAACGGGAAAGGAGGTGGCGTCATGAACTGGACTCGAGCGACGCTGGCCGCTTTGGTCGGCGGTATCGCCATGTGGCTCGTGAGCTTCGTTCTGCACGGAATGGTAATGGGGTCCACCTATACGAAGTACCCCGAGGTATTCATTCAGGCAGAAGGCAATCCCCTGATGTTCCTCGTCGTCGAGATCCTGATCGCGTTCCCGGCGGCGGTGATCTTCGCGAAGACACGGGGGACTTGGGCGGCCGGCATCGGCGGGGGAGTGGCGT
>JALGZO010000156.1 GCA_025774865.1 bacterium
GTAGCAACGCCAGTCGTAGTACGGTGCGGCGATCTCTCGAAAGAGCTGCTGGGGAACGATCGCGTGCAGCGTGCCACCGAGGGCCTTCAGGAGACGTGCGTTTTCGCGCCGCAGTAGCGCTTCGGCCAGAGTCAGCAGGCAAATCTTGCGCACGTACCGAATCCAGCGGGCGATCTCGCCGCGTGGCCTCCGCCAACACGGACGGTTCCCGTTCTCGTGGAGGCCCCGCTTGGACCGTGCGATGGCCTTCGCCATGTGGAAGCTGAACATGAGACGCGTGCCGACGGGGCGGTCGATGAGGGCTTCGGCGCGCTCCCCCTCGAGAAAGCGGATCATCCGGTAATTCCCGTCACCGTCCGTGGTCTGCGCCCAGATTTCCCCGGTCAGCTTCACGATCGGCCGGACACGGAAACGGTCCACCGCCACGGTGTCGAACTCCGCGCGCGCCGCGCGCATGCACTCGAGAAGGTCGCGACTCGTGAGCTGCCGTAGGATCCTGTGGAGGAATCCCGCGATCCCGGCGAGACCGAGTGAGGTCGCAATACGCTCCGCGCGGGCACCGGGCCGAAAGGGGCTTCGGTCCAGGATTGCCCGGTAGAGGTGGGCGCGGGCTCGCGAGAGAGCCTCGTCGGTGGCGCCGGATCTCAGTTCGTAGGGACGGATCTGGCAGGTGAGTTGATTGAGGATGTCGGCGGCGTTCAACGCGTTGGCGAGCGCCAGGTAGAAATCCAGGTCAGTCTCGAGACCCGCGGCCTCCGAGTCCGCGCCCGGCGACCGATCGATCCCGAATGTGAGGACGCGGAACTCTCCGAAACCCGCGTTGCGAAGCGCGGCGCGGTACTCCTCCTCGTACATGCCGAACCGGCACGTTCCGCAGCTGCCGGCGGTCACGAAGACGTGGTGATCGACGATCTCCGCACGGTCCAAGCCGGTCGACTCCAGATCCTGCAGGTACTTGATGAGATTCCCCACCGTGAAGTAGGCAGGGTTGCAGTAGGCGTGGTTCTGGAATTCCCGGCCCGCTTGGAACGCCTCGAGATCGGGAGGTGGTAGGGCACGGCAGCGATAGCCGAGACTTCTCAGCGCCGCCTCCGCCAGCCGATCGTGCGTCTCGGTCAGTCCGCCCAAGAGCACGGTGGTGGTGGCCCGCTCGCTGCGCAGGAACGGGCGGGCACGCGGGCGGCGGTAGTGGGTTGGGCACGGTGCGCCTTCGGGCAATTCTCGGGCGGGCGATCCTTCCGCGGGAGTGCCGGACTCGACTGTCATGACGAGACCTTTCTCGCTGGACTACCGGTGCCGTGGGCGAAGCCGTCATGGCCGAAGCGCCAGCCGGTGCACGGACCGTCCGCGCTCCCGGCGAGTCTTGATCGAGTCCTTTGCATGGAGCGGGCCGGGCGGTTCCGGGGTGCGTCGCCGGAGGCCGGATCTGGAGTCGGGTGGCGGCCCGGCGGCGCGAGAGCAGTCGCGAGCGATCCGGGCCGGGGGGCTTTCCGCGCACGTGGCGGTCCGGACTGTATGGGGTGGTGCACAGCCTTGTCAGGAATCGGGAACAGGGATTGCGTCCGGGCCTGGAAACGCTCGCTCCCCCCCTGTAGCTCGACGAGGTAGACGCCGCACCGGTGACGACCCGGATCTCAGAGGTACTGCAGTGTGGCAGCCGGAAGCTGGATCTCTTCCTCGGGGCGGGGCTCGCTCATGGCCTCGCAGCTGCCGGAGCCCGACGAACGAACCCCTTTCGACAGCAGCGCTTTGATCCGGTACGTGCTGCAGCCCGGGCGGGACGTAGCTCGTCCGCCTATTGGTCTCTGAGCTCGTCGACGACGAAGAACTTGCGGAGCTCCCCGCTTCGCACTCTGACTGGGGCTTCCCCGATGGCCCGGATCCTATCCGTGTCGATCTTCGAGATGTCGTACGTCACGATGACCTTGTGATCGGCCGCATACGCTTCGAGATCGAGAATGCCTTCCTGATCCTTGTAGCGCGACAGAAAGTACTCTGCTGTCCCCTTGCATTTCACGCCTTGCACGATCATCTCCACCTTTCGCACCAGGCTACCATCGACCGAGCCGGACTCGCCGAGGGTCACACGGGCCGCCGGGTAGATGAACGCTCCCCGGAGAGGCAGGCACAGAAGCGCGAAGACAAGGATGGTGGCGGGGATGAACACGCTCGGGAGCTTCATGCGCGAGCCTTTCGAAATGGATTGTGAAGCCCCAGAGACAGGCTGCCCCGCTCGTCGCAGGCGTGTATGCACTCCAGGCAGTTGCTGCAATCCCGGTGGAAGATGACCTCGCGCCGAGACGGCTCGAGGTCGTGCTCGCAGGATTCGTCACAGATGCCGCAGCCGATGCACAGATCTGTTTCGCGCCTGATGGCGACGGAGCTCGAGCGACTGAACGGATCCATGACTGCGCTCATGGGGCACAGATAGCGGCACCACGACATCCTGACGAACAGACCGGACACCACCAGTCCCCCCAGAATGACGAGACTCACCGTGCCCAGCGTTCCGTGACCGATTCCCGAGAAGACCAGGTAGTAGGGATCGTAGCCACGGAAGACGAGCTCCCCCGTCTTCCAGGTGAAGTAGAGAACGACGAAAAGCACGACGTACCGAAGGTGTCTCAGCCATCGGTCGACGCCGGGAGGAGGAACGGTGCTGTTCTTGAAAACCTTCCTCTGGACCTTGCCCAGCAATTCGTAGAGGAGGCCGACGGGGCAGATCCAGCTGCAGAAGCTCTTCTTGGCGGCGAGAGTCAGCCCCAGCACGCCGAAGAAGATCGCGAAATTCCACGGACTGATGGCGCACGTGATGAATCCGGAAGTAGCCAGTGCGTAGAGGGACTCGATCCCACCGAAGGGGCAGAAGTTCTCGAAGGAGCTCTTTCCCCAGCCCGAGGCCAAGTAGATCGCGGCAAGAAGGACGCCGACTTGGAAGACTCGTCGAAGGTGTCTCATGTGGATCCCCGGGTGTACGACGGTCAATGATGTCGATT
>JALGZO010000157.1 GCA_025774865.1 bacterium
CGGCGGGACGAAGGTCGCCCCCGCGGTGTCCCTCGAGTCGCATGGCGCACCGCAGCCACCGCGAGAGACTTGGATGTTTGGCGAGGAGCGCAGCTGCGGAGCGAGGGACACCGCGGGGGCGACCTTCGTCCCGGGTCACCGTCCGCTTCCGCTCGCCGCATCCGAATTCGCATCGCGCCGCGCTTTCGACCTCTCCCGCGCGATCTTCGCGGCACCTTTCAATGTTCCCTTACGCCAGGCCTCCGTGGGCATGGCTCGTTTCCGCTTCGGCATCGTTCCCGCCGCGAGGGCGCGGATGAGCTCCAGATTCCGCGCGTCCTCCTTCGCCTCGTCGCCTTTCGGAGTCTCGAGCACCATCGGGACGTCGGCGAGCCGTGGATCGGTCATGAAGGTCGCGAAGCCGGCGCGGCCGATCTCTCCCTCGCCGATGTGCGCGTGACGATCGCGGCGGCTCTCGAACGGTTTGAGCGAGTCGTTCAGGTGCACGGCCTTCAGATCGCGGAGGCCGCAGACCTGATCGAACTCATCGAGGGTCGCGGCGACCGCGCCCGCGGTGCGGAGGTCGTAGCCGGCCGCGAACACGTGGCAGGTGTCCAGGCAGAAGCTGATGCGCTCCGGTTCCCTCACGAGGTCACGGATGGTCGCCAGCTGCTCGAAGCGCCAACCGAGGTTCGAGCCTTGACCGGCGGTCGTCTCGAGGAGGATCGGCACGCGGAGACCCGGTGATCTTCGGAAGACATCGTCGAGGCCTTGGGCGATGCGCTTCAGTCCCTGGCTCTCCCCCGATCCGACGTGGGAACCGGGGTGCGCCACGAGCCCGTCGAGCGCGAGCAGCTCGCACCGTTCGAGCTCGTTCACCATCGCACGGATCGACATCTTCCACAGCGCGGCAGCCGGGCTGGCCAGGTTGATGAGGTATGAGTCGTGAGCGACGACGGGGAGGATTCCGGTGCGCTTGCGCTCCTCGGCGAAGAGCCGAATCTCCTCTTCCGGAAGTGGCTTCGCCGCCCACTGGCTCGCGTTCTTGACGAAGATCTGGAGCGCAGTGCCCCCGACCGACTCCGCGCGCGCGAACGCCGTGTGGACGCCGCCGGCTACCGACATGTGCGCTCCGAGCTTCATCCGGTCCTCCGGCACGCCAGTCTTTCGAACCCGGTCTGACGCGTCAAGCGGGCGACGCAGGCGGTTGACGCATCGCGAGACGCGAGATGTCGGCGAGCGAAGCGATCGCCCGGCACGGGGTTGCGCCGATTTCGACGGCGAGCGACGGGAATCATGGATGACGGTCGGCGCTCGGAGCCCGTGCTGGCGGCCGATACGCGGCGCTGAAGAAGGCACGACCCTTGCGGTCCTCTGGCGTCCGAGCGGGGAGGCCCACGGGCGACGGTCTTCGTTCCCATACCACTGCTCCTGGGACTCGCTCGACGGCCGAACGAAGGCCGAAGCGCGTGGCGGCTCGTGAGCCGGCCTCCCCGCTCGGATCATCTCGAACCCGGAGGTGCCGGATGAAGCGGTGGGTCTCTTTCTCCCTGGTGATCGCTCTCGTCGTGACGAACGTCATCGTGTTCTCGGAACAGGGTGACTCTCTCGAAGCTCGGGCCCGGGAGGGAGGCATCTCCTGGTACTGCCCGGCGCTCGGCGTCCTCACCGGTGTGTCGATCGCGACGGGACAGTGGATCAGTGCCGCAGGATTCGCGGTGGCCGCGGGAAGATCGGGCTGCCTGTGGTAGTTGGTCTCGCGAACCCTCCCCGGGGAGGGAAGAATGAATCGAACGAATTGGCGGGCCCTCGAGAGTACGGGGCTCGCCCGGGTCTTGAACCTGAGCGTGGTCGGTGTCATCTGCGCTCCCGCCTCGCTCTCTCGACTGCCGTTGGCCGGCGAGCTCGTCGGTGGCCGAGACTTCTTCTTCTGTGCTGCGTTGCAGGCCGTGAAGGTCGTGGGCCTGTTCACGGCCAATCCCACGATGGTGCTCGCGGGAGCGATCGGAGGCGGTGTCGCGTGCGGCTTCGGCTGGTAGTCGGGCGAACGGGTCGGAGGAGTCTGGCGTGATGCCCGACGTCCGGGGCCCGGGGCGACCGAGTGAGGGGGGAACGTCGGCATTCGGGCGGGACCTCGGCGCCACCTGGAACGTTCTGTTCTTTCCGGGAGCGACGTTTCGAGAGATCCGGAGTCGTCGGCCGCTCCTGGCTCCCTGGCTCGTCGTCTCGGTGCTCACGATGTTCTTGGCGCTCGGCGTCCTGTCCATCTCCCAGCGGGCCGTCGTACACCTGATGGACGGGGCCGACGCTCCCGCGCTCGCCTCCGACGTGCAATCGAGTCTCGGGCGGATGCGGCTCCTCTCGATCGCCGCATCGCCGGTGAGCGTGCTGCTTCGGTGGGGCGTGATCGCGGCCGTGCTATGGGCGCCAGGTGCCCTGTTGTCGGGGGCCGTGTCCTATCGCGGCGTTCTGTCGATCGTGGCGTACTCGTCGCTGCCGGGCGCCCTCGGCAAGGGTGTCGATCTGGCCGTCACCTGGTTCCGAGGACCCGAGTTCACGTCCGACATGGTTCCCGTCTTCAGCTCCGCTACGAGCCTCGGCGCTCTGATCCCGGAGGTGGGGCAGAACCCGTGGGCCGCCGCCGCACTCGAGCAGCTCGGCTTCTTCACGCTCTGGAGCGTCACGCTCTGGGTGATCGGACTACGCGAGAGCTTCCGTTGGGGATGGGCGCGGTCCGCCGGCATCGCAGCGCCCGTGTGGGCGTGCTTCTGGCTGGTCGCGACCGCCCTGGACGTCGTGGGGCGATCGGCCCTGGGGCCGGTCCTCACCGGCTGAGGCGGTGCGGACACGAACGCTGGCGAGCCGCGGAGGAGCGGACGTGCCCCGCTCCTCCCGCGGCTAGGGCGCGGTTCCCGGTACGAGCAGATCCTGACCGACCTGGATCAGACTCGCGTCCGACAGGTCGTTCGCTTGGACGATCGCCTGTGTGCTCACGCCGTACTGCTTCGCGATCGAGGCGACGCTCTCTCCCTTCTTGACCTTGTGCATCCGGCCGAACGTGAACGCGCTCTGTTCGAGCGCATCCAGACGCTCCCGAAGATCCCGGTTCTCCTTCAGGACCTCCTCGAGAATCGCGTTCATGTTGACGAGCGTCTCTTCGCGGTCCTTTTGCCGTTGCTCCTGGAGAACGTCGGTGCTCTGCATCGCCAACCGCACCTGCTCGGAGACCTCCTCGTCGCTCTGGACGAGCTCACTCAGCCGGTTGGACACCTCCCCGCCAAGGATCGCGATCTGATCCGCCAGGTCGTCCATCCGCTGGCGCAGCGCATCGTTCTCGGCACGAATCGCGTCGATGTCGGCTTCGTGCCGACCCAAGGTCTCGTTCGCCCAGGCGTTCTTCTCGGTGACGTCCGTCTCCACCTCGGTCAGGCGCTTCGACGTCGCGAAGCATCCGGACAGAAGAAGGACCACGAGCGGCGCCAGAGCTCCGATACCGCCGGCTCGGAGCCCCGAGGCGCGCCCGAGGTTCACCGCGTTCACGACCCTGGAGCCTCCACGCGGAATTCCGCGCGACGATTCTTCGCCCAGGCGTCCTCGTTCTGGCCGAGCGCGACCGGCCGCTCTTCGCCGTACGAGATCGTCTGGAAGCGGCCCTCGGGCACGCCGAGCGACGAAAGGTAGCGCTTCGTGGAAAGGGCGCGCTGCTCCCCGAGCCCGAGGTTGTACTCGGCGGTACCTCGCTCGTCGCAGTGCCCCTCGACCAGAACCTTCCAGTCGCCGTTCTTCTTCAGGAGAGACGCGATGCCTTCCAGAGTGGATCGCGCGTCGCCACGGATGTTGTACTGGTTGAAGTCGAAGTGGATGGGACGCAGGACGTTCGCGTACTCCACGTTGGGATCCACCGCGACGTAGTCTCGCGTCTCGTCACGGGGTTCCGGCACGGGCTCCGGCGTGGCAGCGACGGGCGGCGGCGGCGTCGGTTCGACCTCCGCCTCCGGCTTGGAACCCCCACACCCCGCAACCAAAAGCAGGGCCGCGCCCAGCAAGACTCCCCGCGACAGAAATGCCGAAATCGTCATCTTGTATCTCCTTCTCGAGTCGCCGCTCCATCGAGAAACGGCGACCAATCAGGTGCGCTGTATCGGCCCGAGCCGCCGGACACGCGAAGTGCGCGCCGTTCGCTCAGGTTCGTGACGTATAGGTCAGTTCGACCGCCGGCGGTGCGGCTATATAGGATAGCCCGACCGTCGGGCGCCCAGCTCGGATCCTCACACCCTCCACCCTCGGTCACCGTCGTGACCCGCCCACCGTCCAGCTCGATTACCTGGATCTGGAACCCGTCGGATCGGAGCGCGCAGTACGCGATCCGCGTTCCGTCGGGCGACCAGTCCGGCGCCGTGTTGTAGTTGCCGCGAAACGTGACCCGCTCGAGATTCGAACCGTCCGGTCGCATGACGTAAATCTGCGGGCTCCCCGTCCGGTCCGACACGAAGGCAATTCGGGAGCCATCGGGCGACCATGTCGGGGACGCGTCCGTTCCGCTTTGGTGCGTCAACCGCCGCATCTTACCCGAGACGAGAACCTTTGAATAGATTTCCGGGTTACCCGACTCGGACAGGGTGAGGGCGAGCACCTCGCCGTCGGGGCTCAGCTCGCCCTGCGCATTCAGCCCCTCGTAGTGGGCGACGCGCTCGCGCCCCCCGACCCTCAGGTCGTGCACGTAGACGTCCGGGTACCCACCAGCGTACGACGTGTACACCGCACGCGTGCCGTCCGCGGACCAGCGGGGACTGAGCTCCAGGGCCTGGTCTCCCGTCAGCTCGCGCAGACCGAAGCCGTCGACATCCATCTGGACGATGCGCTTCCCCTCCCCGGGGTCCCACTCGCACAGGATTCGCGTCCGGGCGAGGCCACGCTCACCGGTCAGCGCGAGAACCACGTCGTCGCAGAATCGGTGGAGGCGACGACGCAGAGACTCGCCGGCGCCGTAGCTCCGCTCGAACAGAGCGTCGCCCGTCCCGACGTCCACGATCCTCCCCGTCAGGTCCCCGTCGAGCTCGAGCTCGACGACGACCTCCGCGCCGAGCCTCTCCCAGTCGTCCAGGGAGCGCGGTGGCAGGACCCCTGCCCGGACCGGCTGGAACCAGCCGGAGAGCTCCAGATCGAACGCGATGACGTGGGCGGGAGGGGATCCGATCGCCTGGGACGGGAGATCCCCGAGCTTCGGGATCCCCACGGCGATGCGACGATCCGCCTCTTTGCGGACGTCGATGATCGGACCCTCCGCGCGCACGTCGGACGCGGATCCAACCAGCCCGCCCACGGCGAGCCAGGCGAGTCCCATCCGGAAGGCTCCCCTCATCATGAGCCACCCTCCGCGACGGTGAATCTCACGGCGACGTCCAAGACCTCGCCCTCGTAGTTCTCGGGAAGCGGCGGAAACGGCCGGGCCCGATCCACCGCGCGTCTCGCGCTCGCATCGAGGCCGGGCGTTCCCGAGTCGGTTTCGATCCGGATATCGGTGACGCGGCCGTCGCGATGGACCCGAAAACGGATCAACACCTGCTTCGCTCGCCCCGCGATCAGGCGATCGCCCGGCGGATCCCATGAATCCGTGATCTTCGTGCGAAGCACGTTCAAGTACCAAGCGTAAGGAAAGTCGGCCGCCTCGACCTCGGCGGTCGACGCGGTCGGGGCCGGCGTCGGCTGGGAGGGCTCGACGTTCTCGGTCGGCTCCTCGCTCGGCTTCATCACCTCGCGCAGCCGCTCCGCGAGCGACGGTCCCTCATCCGGCGGACGCTTCGCCGCGAAGCGGCGGATCGTTCTCGGGGGCTTCCTCGGCTTCGGCTGGACCGGCTCCGGCTCGGGCGGCTTCACGTCGGGGGACGGCGTCTCGACGGTCGGCTCGGGTTCCGGCGCCGGCTCGGGGATCTCGGGCGGCGGCTCCTCGGGAGGAGGCGTCGGGGTGGAAATGAGCTCGACCGCGATCGCGTCCGGATGCTCCCAGTCGAAGGCGGGAGCCCTCGGAGCGAGCAGGAACAACAAGAATACAGAACCGTGAAGCGCCGCCGACCAGAAGAACCCGCGCATCAACGCTCCGGACTCCGAGGTTGGGTCGCGAGGCTCACGCGGGTCAATCCCGCGACTCGCGCGCGATCGAGCACGTCCAGCACCGTGCCGTAGCCCAGCCGGTAGTCCCCTTCGAGAATCACCGGCAAGTCGGGGTCACGCGACGCCCGGACCCGGAGCTCCTCGTCCAGCGATTGCGGGAGCACCGGCTTGCCGTCGAAGAAGATCTCGCCGTCCGGCCCGAGCGAGATGCGCAACCCCTTCTCCGGCTCAGCCGCAGCGCTCGACGCCTCCGGGAGCCGGAGCTCGATCCCCTGGTTCAGAATGGGAGCCACGAGAATGAAGATGATGAGCAGCATCATCGTCACGTCGACGAGCGACGTGACGTTCACGTCGGTCACGGGGCCGGGTATCGTCCGACGCTTCTTCACGACCGCTCGTCCTCAGACGTTTCGGCGCGCAAAGGAGGGCTCGCTGCGCGCCTTCGTCGGGGCCACCGCGCCGCCACTTTCACGCCGGGAAGCGAAGTGCGCCGCTCGTACGAACTCCGACTCGAACCGATCGATGAGCGCCGCGATGATGCGAACGCGGCGGTTGAGCAGGTTGTAGGCAATGACGGCAGGGATGGCGACCGCGAGCCCAGCGACCGTCGTGATCAGAGCCTCGGCCACGCCCGGCGCCACCGCCGCGATCCCGGCCGACCCTTCCAGGCTCATGCCGCGAAACGCGTTCATGATTCCCCACACGGTCCCGAAGAGCCCGATGAACGGACACGCGCTCGCGGCGATCGCGAGCACGATGTGCCCCCGCTCCAGCTGCGAGATCTGGTCCGCCGCTTCGACCTCGACCGCCTCCTCGACGCGGGCCGTCGCCTGGGCGTCGAGAGGCTGACCAGGTCCGGCCAGCTCTCGCTGCGCGAGGAACTCCCTCAGCCCCCCTTCGTAAACGGCGGCCAAGGGGCCCTTCGCCGGGAGTCGACCCGACGCGAGCCACTGGGGCCCTCCGGAGCGGAACCGCTCCAGGAACGCGCGGCAAGCTTTCTCCGCCCGCGAAAGCACCTGGGCTTTCGTGACGATGATCATCCACGAATAGACGGAGAGCAGGACCAGACCGACGAGGATCGTCTGGCCTACGGGACCCGAACGGGTCAAAGTGGCGAAAAATGGATGGTCCACGACGCCGTACCCTCCTGATCACCGGGCGATCACCCGACCGCACCCGCCCTCACCCATCCCCGCGGAGGATCCAGTCGGCGCGGAAACTAGCACACGCCCGGAGTCGGAACAAGAGCGCCGCCCTGAACTTTGCCTACCCCGGCCGCGTCCGTCGGGTTCCCCTTCTCCGTACGGACCCCTCACCAGGGAGTTTCGGCACGTCCCTCTCGGAAGTTCACGTGGCGAGCGGCGACGAAGAGCCAGTCCGAGAGCCGGTTCAGATACTGCACAATCTCCGGCCGCAGAGTCTCAGCGTTGGACAACGCCACGACCGAACGTTCGGCGCGACGGCACACCGTCCGCGCGACGTGCAGCGACGAACCGGCCGGCCCACCCCCCGGCAGCACGAAGGTCTTCAGGGGGGGGAGATCCACTTCCATCGCGTCGAGAGACGTCTCGAGGAACTGGACGTCTTCGCCCGTAACGAGATCGCGCAGCTTGTCGCGGTGCGCATCGTCCCGGGTCGCGACCTCGCCGCCGATGCCGAACAGCGTTCCCTGAATTCGGGCCAGCGGCGCGTGCAGAGAATCCTCGAGCTCGAGATTGGAGAGCGCCCGCCCGATGGCCGCGTTGAGCTCGTCGACGTCGCCGTACGCACCGACGCGCCCATCGCTCTTGGAGACGCGCCCGCCGCCGAACAGCGAGGTCTCTCCCCCGTCGCCCGTCTTCGTGTAGACCTTCATGGGGAGAACGTGGGGTGTCCGCGCAGTTCCGTCAAGCCACGGCTGAACCGTGGCGTGTCCGACGGGGCTGCGGTATCCTGCAACGCGCCTGTTCCATTGTCCCGGAGAGAACCGTGAAAGAGAAGGCCGTCGTCCTCACCGGCCGCCCCATTTCCCACGGAATCGCGGTGGGCCGGGCCGAGGTTCACCTCGAGGACCCCTCGATCGTCCCCGTGTATCGCCTGGAGTCGGCGGCCGAGGTCGACGCCGAGATCGAGGCGCTCTCGACCGCGATGGGCGAAGCCGCGGGCGAGGCCGACCAGGACGTGGACTGGGCGAAGGGCAACCTCCCCGAAAGCGAAGCGGAGATCTTCCTCGCCCAGCGCGCGATCCTCCGGGACCCGGCTCTCGTGGAGTGGGTCGAGAGTCGGATCCGGAGTGAGCGGGTGAACGCCGCCGCGGCCGTGCGGCACCGCTTCGACGAGTTCCGATCGATCCTGCAGCGCTCGCCGAGCGAGATCATCCGCAACCGCATCTTGGACGTATCCGACGCGGAGCGGCTCATTCTCGCACGTCTACTCGACCAGCCGCGCAAGACCGTCGACGGCTCCGCCGCCCGGAACGGCGACCCGATCGTGCTGGTCACCAACGACCCGCCGCCATCCTTGCTCGCGCGGATGGATCCCGAGTACGTCGTCGGAATCCTTTGCGAGGAAGGTGCGGGCATGGGCCACATCGCGGTGCTCGCGCGGGCGTTGAATCTCCCGGCCCTTGTCCAAGTGAAGGGGCTGCTGGCCCAGGTCCGGGAGGGCGACACACTCGCCATCGACGCCGACGAAGGCTCGGTTACCGTGAACCCTCCACCGCCCGACCTCGAGAAGGTCCGGATCCGCGAGCGCAAGCGCCGGCGCCTTTTGCCCCCGGCGCCGTCGGACCCGCGGGCTTCGCGCGTGACGGTCGATGGAGTGCGGATTCGCTTGCTCGGAAATGTGGGCTCCCAGCGGGAGGTCAACGCGGCCGCGCAGGCCGATGCGGACGGCGTGGGACTCTACCGGACGGAGTTCCTTTACCTTGCCAAGGACAAGCTCCCCACCGAGGCCGAGCTCGTGTCGACGTACGCCGAGGCGGCGCGCTCGTTCACGCGGGATCCGGTCGACATCCGACTGCCCGATCTCGGAAGTGACAAGCATCTTCCGGGGATTCGCTCGCCATCGGAGCGGAACCCGGCCCTCGGGCTGCGCTCGCTTCGCTTCCTGTTCGCGCATCCCGAGCTCCTCAAGACACAGATCCGGGCGCTCCTGCAGGCGGCGGCGGACGGCCCGCTCCGGACGATGCTACCCATGGTGTCGTCGGTCGATGAGATCCTCCGCGTTCGGGAGATCGTGGCGGAGTCCCATGAGGAACTTCGCCGCGAAGGGCTGCGCCACGATCCGGATCTACCGATCGGCGCGATGATCGAGCACCCAGCGGGGGCGCTCATGGCACCCGAGATTCTGCGTGAAGCAGACTTCGTCTCTCTGGGCACGAACGACCTCACGATGTACGTCCTCGCGGTCGACCGCGGGGCCGCCCACCTCACCTCGTACTACGACCCGTTCCATCCCGCGATGCTCCGGGTCCTTTCGGGCGTCGCCGAGCGGGCGGAGGAAGAAGGCAAACCGCTTTCGGTGTGCGGCGAGATCGCCGGCGATCCGACGCTGACCGGGATTCTGATCGGGCTCGGGCTGACCCGCCTCTCGATGGCCCCCCAGTGGATCGTGCCGATGGGGCAGGTCGTCTCCACGACCGACACCCGGTCCTGGCGCGAGCTCGTGGCCCAGGCGGTCCGCGTGTCCTCTCCGGAGGGGATCCGGCAGATGGTCCGCGATCTCATCGGCACGACCTGACCGGGCCTCCCGCCCCCTCTGGGGGCCCCTGGGCCATTCTCGGGATGGGGCTCAGATCCGTGGCGGGACCAACCGATCCGAGAACGTCCACCGGGGTGACTCAGGGGGGCGTACGCTGGTAGACTCCCCCGATTCTTTTCCGGAATTCCGGGAGGCTCCCGGGAGACCGCGCCCCGCCCCTCCCGGCGGCGCCAGACCCGACGGCACTTGAGGGAACAATCCGGAGATCCATGAAGATCACGGAGATGAGTCGAACGCGGCTCCGGCGCCTGCTCCGAGCATTTCAGGGCCGGGAGCGGATCCTCGTTCTCACTCACGACTACCCCGACCCGGACGCCATGGCCTCCGCCGTCGCGCTCAAGCGGCTCGTCGAGCGACGTCTTCCCAGCCAGGTCGAAATCGGTTTCGGGGGAATCGTGGGGCGAGTCGAGAACCAGGCGATGGTGAAGGCCGTGAAGTGCCCGATCCGTCCCCTGACCGACCTCGACCTCTCGACGTACCAGGGCTTCGCCCTCGTCGACACGCAGCCCCGGACCGGGAACAACTCACTGCCAGCGGGCAAAGTACCGGACGTCGTCCTCGACCACCACCCACTCCGCCGCGAGACCCGACGCGTGAAGTTCCACGACGTCCGGACTCGGTTCGGCGCCACGGCCACGATGATGTACGAGTATCTTCGGGCCGCCCGCTTCCGCCTCGACACCGACCTCGCGACGGCGCTCTTCTACGGAATCAAATCGGAGACGCAGGGGCTCACGCGGGAAGCTACGCTCAGGGATCGGGAAGCCTACATACGTCTCCTGCCGCAGGTCGACTTCCGGAAGATCTCGGACATCGAGTACGCGGGCGTCTCGAGGGAGTACTTCGGGCTCATGGGCTCGGCGCTCGCGAACACGAAGCTCTACGGGGACGTGACGATCACCTCGCTGGGTGAGATCTCGAATCCCGACTTCTGCGCCGAGCTTTGCGATATGATTCTGCGGCTGGAGTCCACGCGCGTGGCACTCTGCGTAGGCCACAATTCGGGTATCATGTATCTTTCCCTCAGAACCCGGGAGCGTAGCGGTCACGCCGGCCGCTCGATCGGCCGGATCGTCGGGAAGGAAGGAAAGGCGGGCGGTCACGGCATGATGGCAGGCGGGATCGCCCGGCTCGACAAGTTCGATCCCCCCAAGTACGAGACGGCACTGAAAGTGGTCAAGGGCCGCTTCCTGGACGTCGCGGAGGCCAAGAGTCGGGTGCCCACCCCTCTGCTCGAAGCTCTGCCCGCGAACTCGGCCGGTGCGAAGCGGCTCAAGGAGCTGCGCGCGAAGGCGCCGGTGTCTTCCTAAAGCCCACTTTGACGAGTCCCGCGCCGCGTTCGTCGGCTGGGAATGAACGAAGCGAGGTCATGAGCACCCGAATCGAAGACGCGAGTCGGAGAGACCGAAGAAAGAAGAAGAGGCCCTCGGAAGTCGTCGAGCGGGTGGTCGTCCGCTTCGCGGGGGATTCCGGCGACGGCATGCAAGTCACCGGGAACCAGTTCACGAACACTGCCGCCTTCGTCGGAAACGACGTCAGCACCTTCCCGGACTATCCGGCCGAGATCCGCGCCCCCGCGGGATCGCTGCCGGGTGTCAGCGGCTTCCAGATCAACTTCGCGAGCCACGACATTCAAACCCCGGGCGACGAGCCCGACGTACTCGTCGCGATGAATCCGGCCGCCCTCAAGGTGAACCTGCCCGACCTGCCGCTGAACGGGCTCCTCATCTGCAACGCCGACACCTTCACGGACAGGAACCTCGCTCTCGCGGAGTACGACTCCAACCCGCTGGAAGACGGAACGCTGGAGGGGTACAAGACCGTCCGCCTGCCGCTGACGACGGCGACTCGGAAGGCGCTCGAGGAGTTGGACCTCCCGAAGAAGGTCGTCGATCGGTGCAAGAACTTCTTCGCGCTGGGCCTCATGTACTACCTCTACAACCGGCCCACCGAGGCCACCGAGCACTGGCTCGGGACCTACTTCGGGCGCAAGCCGGACATCGTCGAGGCGAACACGCGGGCGCTGCGCGCCGGGATCGCTTACGGCGAAGCGACCGAGCTGTTCCACACGACTTACGTCGTCGAGCGAGCCGTGTTCGCGCCGGGCCGCTATCGCAACATCAACGGCAACTCCGCGCTCTCGCTGGGGCTGGTCGCCGCCTCACAGCAGGCCGGCATCGACCTGTTCCTCGCCGGATATCCGATCACTCCCGCAAGCGACGTTCTTCATCAGATGTCCGCGTACAAGCGATTCGGCGTCCAGACGCTGCAGGCAGAGGACGAGATC
>JALGZO010000158.1 GCA_025774865.1 bacterium
GCGGTCTCGACGTCGTCCAGGATCTCATGGCTCCGGCAGAACTCCCCGAACCCGTTCCGGCCGCAGACGACCATCGGGTTCGACGTACCCTCCGTCGGTAACGTCAGCCTCCGGATCTTCGACACCGCCGGCCGACTCGTCCGTACGCTCGTCGACGAGCCACGCCCCGCCGGCTCTTACGGGGAGCTGTGGGACGGGCGCAGCGAGTCTGGTCGTCCCGTTGCCGCGGGGGTCTACTTCTATCGACTGCGAGCCGTAGGACCCAACGGCCGCGGTATCGAGGAGTCGCGCAGGATGACGCTCCTGAAGTAGCACCCCCGCGCTCTTCACCACGGCGTATAATTCGGCCCCCGTCGAAGTCGGCGGGGGTCGTTTCATCGTCAGGGAGGCTGCCATGATCTCCGGTGCCGTTCGCGCCGTCGCCACCGACGCGGAGCTCGCCGAGTGGGTGATCGACGCGCGTCAGCGGGTGATGGATCTCGTCTCCGACCTTTCGGACGAGGAACTCCTGGGCCCGAAGCTCGACATCGTGAATCCGCTGCTGTGGGAGATCGGCCACGCCGCGTGGTTCGAGGAGAAGTGGGTCCTTCGCGTGGCCGGCCAGCAGCCCCCGATCCGGGAGGACGGCGACGCACTCTGGGATTCGATCGCCATCGCCCACGACGCGCGCTGGGACCTGCCGCTGCCGACGCGCGAGGA
The DNA here is from genome assembly GCA_025774865.1 of bacterium. Lineage (GTDB taxonomy): Bacteria > ARS69 > ARS69 > ARS69 > ARS69 > JALGZO01. Next base: position 700 of record JALGZO010000158.1, read on the forward strand.
GACGATCGCGTACCTGGAGGCGGTACGGGATCGGGTGGTCGAGCGAATTCGTCGCGGCAATCTCACGGACGAAGAGATCGAGCTCGTGCTCCTGTCGGTCTTCCACGAAGACATGCACACCGAGGCCTTCACGTACACGCGACAGACGCGCGAGATCGCGCCCCCCCGTTTCACCGACGCGGACTCGGGCCGCGATCCCTGGGACCACGCGGCGCTCGAGGCGGGCCCCCTGCCCGGTGACGCGGACGTACCGGGTGGGACGTATCAGCTCGGCGGCACGAGGGACATGCCGTTCGTCTTCGACAACGAGAAGTGGGCGCACCCGGTCGAGGTGAAGCCGTTCCGGATCGCGCGCGCCCCGGTGACCCAATCGGAGTTCGCGGCCTTCGTGGAGGACGGCGGCTACGAGACGCGCGACCTCTGGACGGAAGACGGCTGGAAGTGGCGGGATGAGGCGGAGTCTTCTCATCCGGTTTATTGGCGGCACGAGGCGAGTGGCTGGCGGCGTCGCCACTTCGATCGGTGGCTGGCCCTCGAGGCACATCGACCGATGATCCACGCCAACTGGTACGAGGCCGGTGCTTACTGCCGATGGGCGGGACGCCGGCTGCCGACGGAGGCCGAGTGGGAGCTCGCCGCGTCCGCCGAGCCCGACGGCCAGGGTGGCATCACCGCGCGCAAGCGCACCTATCCCTGGGGCGACGATTCACCTTCGACCGAGCGCGCGAACCTCGACTGGCGCGCGATGGGGTGCGTGGACGTGGCGGCGCACCCGACCGGTGACAGCGCCTTCGGCTGCCGGCAGATGATCGGCAACGTCTGGGAGTGGACGAGCGACACGTTCGGGCCGTTTCCCGGCTTCGTGCCGGGCCCCTACATGGAGTATTCCGAGCCTCTCTTCGGTACGACGAAGGTGCTGCGTGGCGGATGCTGGGCCACCCGTTCGCGCCACATCCGGAACGGATGGCGCACGTACTACGGACCCGAGCGCCGCGACGTGTGGGCCGGATTCCGGACGTGCGCGATCGATTCGTGAGCGGGCGAGTGACCGGAAGCGGAGACGAAGCTTGAGAATCTGAATCGTCACCCCCGCCCCGCCCGGGTCCCGGGCCGGAAACCGTGTGACCGCGAACCGCTGGGCGCGAATCCTTCGTGATCTGGGTCACCGCGTCACGGTCGGGCAGCAGCTCAGACGCGCCGGCTGCGATCTCCTCGTGGCGATTCATGCTCGCAAGAGCCACGCGGCGGTGAAGGCGTTCCATACCCGACATCCCGATCGACCGATCGTGGTTCTCCTCGCGGGGACCGATCTTTATGGCGACTTGAAGAAGAGCGTCGCAGCCCGCGAGACGCTGGAGCTCGCGAGCCTTCTCGTCGTACTGCAACCGGTCGCGACGAGCGCGATCCCGAAGCGACTCCACCGGAAGGTGCGCGTGGTGCGGCAGTCCGCCCGCCGCACCCCGGGAGATCGTCGGCCGAAGGCGAACGTGTTCGAGGTGTGCGTGCTCGGACACCTCCGGCCGGTGAAGGACCCGTTCCGGGCGGCCCTGGCGGCCCGGCGGCTTCCCGCCGACTCACGGGTCCGGATTCTCCAGATCGGACGACCGCTCGGGGATTCGATGGAGGGAAGAGCGGTCGCCGAGGACGCCAGGAGTCCGCGCTATCGCTGGCTCGGTGAGCTGCCGCGGTGGAAGGCGCTGCGCCTCCTCGCGCGCAGCCGACTTCTCGTGCTCACCTCGAAGATGGAAGGCGGCGCGAACGTCGTCTCGGAGGCGATCGTCGCGGGCGTGCCCGTGATCAGCTCGCGCATCTCGGGATCGATCGGCATGCTGGGCGACGATTACCCCGGCTACTTCGAGGTCGGCGACACGAGAGGGCTCGCGGCGCTTCTTCGCCGAGCGGAGACCGACGGAGCGTTCCTGCGCGACCTCGAGCAGCGAGTTCGCCGCCTGGCCCCACTCTATCGTCCCACGAAGGAGCGAGACGCCTGGCGAGCGATTCTGCGCGAGCTCGATCAGGCACGCCTCGCCAAGTGACCACCACGGCCATCGAGTGGGCACGGATCGTGAACCCGTAAGGTCAAAGTACTCCGCCGAGCCGCAACTCGAGACCATCATTGAGTTTGCGAACCTCTCCTCCTGCCCCGTTTGACGAACCAAGCTTGATCCCATGCTCTCGACTTTCATCGAAAGAGCATCGGGCCCAGCATGAACTTCGTCCTACAGCCCTGGCACCTCCTCCTGATCGCCCTCGCCGGTTGGATCAATTGGCAGCAGCGTGGCACCGCACGCTCG
>JALGZO010000159.1 GCA_025774865.1 bacterium
GTGCTCGTCGGCGCGACTGGCGCGACCCAGGTGCCGATCCCGGAGCCACTGATCAAGGTGCTCAAGGGGCGCTTCGGCTTCCCCCAGATCCCCCAGGGCGCCATCGACTACCTCAAGTTCCCGTGCACCGTCGATGGTCAGCGCTTCCGCAAGGAAACCGGCTTCCTTCCGGCCCACGACCTGCGCAGCACCGTGGCGGCCGTCCACCGCGACTGACCCTTGTTTAACCTGGAGATGCGTCCCCAAGTTAACGATTTGTTAGTGCCGACCCGCTGGCTAGCCTCCATCCCCGACCAACCGTCATTCCCGCGAAAGCGGGAATCCAGAGTTTGTGGATTCCCGCTTTCGCGGGAATGACGGGCGCGTTCCCTGCGCTACTCGAGGACTTCGACGACCTGCGTTCCGCGGGTGCGGTAGTTCTCGTCCATGTAGTCCATCAGGTCGAGCATGAAGGTTTCCATCTGGGCACCGTCGGGCGTGCTTTCGGGCGCGTCGGTATAGAAGGTGCCCTGGATGCACTCGTTCCCACGGCAGCGGCCATCGGGGAAGACGAAGATCATCTTCTGTAGGCGTTCGTCGGCGGGGACGGCGTTACTGATCATGAAGTTCCAGATGAGGATTCCGATGGTGACGAGGTCTTCGGGCTCCTGGCCGTAGCCGTGCCCGAAGTAGACGACCGGGTACTCGTAATCGGCGTATTCCTCTTGGAAGTAGCCGGGTGGCAATACGATGGCTGCCTGACCGGTGCGTCCCGTGGTGGGTGCCGTGAAATCGATCGTGAAGTGGTTGAGCTGGTCACAACCCGGTGCGCCCTCGATGCAGATCCGGTCCTCGATGTTCTCGCGATCGCCCTCGGGCCACCGCGCGCTCATCCAGGCGAGGGAGCTGAGGATGCGATGTATGATCTGGGTGTTCGTGCCGACGTGCCCACCGTCGCCCATCTCATGCAGTGCGTCGTCGGCGTCCGGATCGCCGTAGCGAACCATCACGAACTTGCCCGTTTCGGACCAGTCCACCTGGGTGAAGACGAACTCCTGGTCGACGCCGGAGGGCGGAAGATGCTGCGCCCCGTGGGAGTTGTAGAGCGTGAGTGGAAGGCCCCGGGCGGGGAAGGCACCCATGAAGTGGTTGGTGACGATGGCGAAGTTGAACAGATCCCGGATGCCGCCGTCCGCGAAAACATCGAGGTCCCGAAGCAGACCCATCTCGCCCTCGAGCACCATGGAGCGCGGGTTGCGTTCGAGCATGCGGGCTAGCCCCGACGAGATAGTCCAGCAGCCGTTGCCCTCGCCCCGGTCGAAACCACCGTCGGCGAGCTGGGCCGTCCCGATCACTCCGTCGAGTCCTGCGTCTAGGAACGCTTCACCGGCGTCCGGGTCACACCGATCGCCGTCCCTCAACCAGTTGCGCTCCGTGCCTGTGGGATTGAACTGGTAGTCGTAGTCGTCTCCCGCGGGGTCCGGGTTCGCCGCGGCATCGAAGCCCGGCTCGTCGTCGTTGCACAAGCGGTCCAGGCCGCAGTCGTCGAAGGGCTCCTGACCACCGCGCACCACGGGTTCGCCCGGATCGCGCCGGCCGTTGCCGTTGATATCGATCGCGAGTGCCACGGTCACCGGGTTCTCGTTGGCTCCGGCCGGGTCCCAAATACCGATGTCCTTTTCTCCATCGATCCAGGCCTCGGCGCCGTCACAGAAGGTAATGGCCGGATAGGCCCCCTCCGGGTTGTATTCGTCGTCGAAGAAGCCGGTTCCGGGGCTTCCATCGTAGGGCGGGATCACGACGGGCTCTGCGCATCGCTCTGCGGCGGGTCGCAGCCGGAAGCTGTCCGGGACGCCCGGAGGCGTGATGTTCGGCTCGGCGGGGTCCTCGCTCCGATCGTGGACCATGTTCCCGTACATCATCGACAGGTCCGTGAAGAGCTGCAGGTACTCTTCTCGGTCGAACTTCCCGCCCTGGCCCTCGATTCCGTCCTCGTACCACCAGTGCTCGTAGTCCTGGACGATCTCGTGGATCTGATCGATGGGCGGAGTGCGCGACAGGTGCGATCCAGCGGAACAGCCCTCTGGATCGGAACGCCGCTCGTCCTCCGTACAGAACCCCCCCACGTGATAGGTGTTGATGTAGTGGCGTAGGTAGATCCAATCGGTCGGCCCACCGAGGGGTGCGACGAAATCGAACCGATCCGGGTTTCGCATCCCGATGAGTGCAGCACCCGACGCGCCCATCGACACGCCGACGAACCCGTTGAATGCGAAGGAGCGCTCCCGTCGAACGGGTGCGTCTTCCCGAACGACCGTTTGATAGGTTCCGAGGCGGGGCACAGCGATGGTGAGGAGCGCGTCGGCGCCGTCGCCATCGATCGCTTCGACGGCAACGGGCACGATGCGAGGCGTCTCCGCGCCGGGTCCCACATAGGAGACCTCGATGTGCCCGCGATTCGCCCCCTCGGGCAGGAGCGCTAGGCGAGCTGGGAGGGTTAGCGAGATCTCGCGTGTGAATCGCGCGAGGACCGGCCCGAAACGAACGGCGGGACCGAGGGCGCGGTAGCCGTCCGGGATCTGGTCAGTCGCGCACTCGATGACACCGTCGAAGGCGTCCACGTGGTACTTGTCGGGGCGCGCGGCACCCTCCGCGAGTGTAATCGCCGTCCCGGAGAGTGTCCCCTCGGCGACCTCGATGCGGGAGCCGGGTGTGACGTTGCCGCTCGCGTTCCCCGTGCAGGCAGGCACGGAGGCCTCGGTCACGATGACGGCGAGATCGACGCTTTGCGATCGCTCCCCGGCGGTCCAGCTCGCGGTGATGGTGGCCGTGCCGACACCCGCGCCGACGATTGTCACCTCCGTCCGCGAACGGTCGGGCGCCTCAAGATCCACCGTTTCCGGGACCGTTGCAATCCCAGGGTCGGATGACGCGAGTGTGATCGTCGCGGTCTCGCAGTAGTCACGTACCAAGCGCAGCTGAGCGACGCGCTCGACACCAATTGTCGTCCCTAT
>JALGZO010000160.1 GCA_025774865.1 bacterium
GGCTTTCCCTATGTCATCGGCCCCCTCGGGGGGGCCTTCCTGAACCCACGGCCTATGGGCGTGGTTCGCGCCCTTGATTCCTCAGTCCTCTATTTAACAGGACCTGTCCGCGTCTGATCTGGCGCGAGAACGTCGAGACGGTGACCGCCTGATAGGTGCGAGTCTTTGGTAGGTATGGCCCCGCTGGCGCGAGTCGCTGGCGGGGCTTCTTCTTTGGAGCGCCACCCCGAGGCTCGCTATACTGGCAGGGGAAGCCAGGCGCACGATCCCCCGGCCCGGCGGTCTCTGGTGTCATGAAGTTGTCCTCGCAGTCCTTTCTCCTGCTGCCGCTGGCTCTTCTTTGGTCATCTGCTCATGCAGCGGTCATCCGCGTGCCGGAGGATCAGGGGGCGACAGAACCCTGGGATTTCGCTTGCAGTGCGCCGGGCTCGCCGTAGAACCTGACCATCATGGTTCGGCTCGGCCGGGACATCATCGGTCAGGCGAAGCGACAGCTCATGCGCATGCACGGACTGGCACCACTTAGCGCCCAAGCCCTCCTGTTCGAGCTCGCGGGCGCACCTCGGGCACGCCACGACCATGTGCGAGACCGTTGAAGCTCACCATGGCGAAACGGAACTACCTGGTGGAGGGCCTCTCTGGTGTCGGCAAATCCTCGGTGTACGAGGAGCTGATCCGACGCGGCTACAAGGCCATCAGCACCGACCGAGCCTGGGCCTACAACGCCGACCCCGGCACCGGCCTACCAGGCGGACCCGTTGGTCACGACACTTGGGTATGGGACCAGCATGAAGCTGTAAGGGAACTCGAAAGCCCGGAACCAGACGTGTTGTTCGTCTGCGGGAGCAGCCGCAACAGCGACCGCTTCCTGCCCTACTTCACCAGGGTGTTCAACCTCCGCATCGACGATGACACCATGCGTCGCCGGCTCGAAGCGCGAACCGACGACGACTGGCCGCTTGGCCAGAAGGGAGTCGAGCTCATGCTCGAGCTCAATCGGAGGGGCGAACGACTGGTCGGAGCGATAGATGTCGACGCCACCCGGCCTCTCGACCAGGTCGTCGACGAGGTGCTTCGCTTGGCAGATCTGGACAGCTGCTAGCGGAATTCGGCGGCTCTGGGGCTCCGCAGCTCACGGGTCGCCGGTACTGCATCCGGTGCCGAGACTCCCGGCGAAGACGCCGAGATCGATGACGTCCACCGTTCCACTGCAGTTGTAATCCGTGTATTGGCTATATGTAGGCGGGAGTCCGCCCGCCCAGATGGCGAGATCGATGACGTCGATTGCGGACAGCGGTTCGCAGCTAGCGTCTAGATCCGGGCTCGTGAATTCGATGTGCTCGACGCCGCAAATTGGGATGTCGCCGTAGCAGTGCGTGATTACGCGGACGTCAAGAGTTCCGCGGCCGCCAATCCCGTCGAATACGAACTCGACTGCGCCGGTAGAGTCCGTGTAGCCAGCCCGGCGAGCCGACGAACAGGCGCAGAACGCGATGGTGCCACCGTTCGGAATCAGCGTTGCGCTCGTCGAGCAGGCGGCAATGGGAACGTCGAAGGCATCCCGCACCGTGACGGAAACCACCAGGGGCTCCGCCGCGCCAACAAGATCGAATACGTACTGGCACCCGTGCGCCGGCTCGCTCAACCCACATGTCGACCGCGCCTGGTCTGGAATGTGATCGGCAAGAGCAATGGAGCTGCACCAGAGCCAGAGCAGCGTCCCGCCGAGACTCGTACGCATCGTAGGATCACCTCCGGTATCTCAGCCTGTGCCCCCGAGAATCCCATATCACGCGGCTCTCCGCCCGGAATGGTCATGCCCGGTAGGCGAGGGTCACTCCCCCCGAACCACCACCTTCCCCGTCCTCACCTCCTCACCCGCCTCCAGCCTCACGAAGTACCTCCCGCCGGCGAGGCGGTGGTCGGAGTGGTCGCGACCCGAGCATGCCACGATCGGGCCGCGGACGATCACGGCGCGACCGGCGATACAGTCCCTTCACCCTTCCCCAGCTCGCGGCGTCGACCGCTACCGGGTCCTGGCAAGGGAGCCCGCCGCTGCACGGTGGACCCTTCCCCGTGGTGTCGATCCCGATCCAGTCGATGCCCCAGAGTTCGGGCTGCGCCTCACAGTCGACCGCACCGAGTCTCCCGTTGGCGACGCTGGGGGCGAAGCAGATCGACCCGGGAAAGTTGAAGACGAGCAAGCTGGCGACCGGGATCGGGCCGCAAGGACAGCCAGTACAAAAGATGAGGAAGTCCGGCGGCGGCGGTGGCGGATCCCCGGCCACGCACCCGAGCGCAGGGGTGGCCGCAAGGATCTGGATCCCGGTAAACACGAGGGCGAACTCGGCCGCTGTGAAGCCCTGGGCCCGCGCGGTGCCATCGGGGTAAGCCGGAACGTCGCAGCAAGCGAGCCAGAGGTAGAACGTATCGATGCTGAAGTTGGGCTCCACCGTATTCACGTACGGGTCGGTGTTGCTGGCACTGATGGTCCAGCCGTACGGCTCGCTCCTCGAGCTGGCCGGAACGGCAAAGGTGACAAGGAAAGCGGCAAGAGCCGCGACTCCAATTCTCATGGTCCACCTCGTGCTTCGTGCCGCCGCGCACGTGCTGATGATCCTCCCGCGGCATCTTCGCGGGACGCGATCACGCCCGCAAAGAAACAGCCCCGGCGATCCCTCGCGCGCCGAGACGCCGATGGCTCTCACGGGTCATCATCCCGATACATCCCCTTGATCCGCCCCCAGCTCAGCTTCTCGATCGAGACCGGGCCGCAGCCCTGGCCGAAAGCTCCGATCAGCCCGCAATCCACACCGTCGGGGTGGTTGCCGGGGAGGCAGGGGGACTGGCTGGACAGCGTGAAGTCGCCATTCTCAGGGTCGCAGAAGAGGGGGTCGGCGACGACGTCACCCGGGCCGAAGGATCCCGATCCCATGGCTCCGCTGGCGTTGTTCCAGAAGACATTGCAGGAATGCGTTCCCTCTCCC
>JALGZO010000161.1 GCA_025774865.1 bacterium
TCGTCAGCCGCCCGCGCGTGACCCAGAGACTCGGTCCAGCCCGGCCACTCTTCGTAGACCGGCTCCGCTCCGGCCAGCCGCGAGATCGTATCGGGAAACACGGTCGTCTCCGCCCCGTCGATCCGGTAGGCCACACAGATCCGCAGGGGATCGATGCCCGTCAGCACGTCGAGCTTCGTGACCGCGAGGTGCGAGATCCCGTTCACGTCGGTGGCGTAGCGCGCGGCCACGCCGTCGAACCAACCACAGCGCCGAGGCCGGCCCGTCGTGGCTCCGTACTCCGCGCCCCGATCCCGGAGGTCGGCCCCCTCCTGCCCCGTTATCTCCGTCGGGAACGGGCCGTTGCCCACCCGCGTGCAGTACGCCTTGGTGACACCCCAGACCGAGTCGATCGCCGTCGGTGGGATTCCGGTCCCGGTACAGGCGCCTCCTGCGGTGCAGTTCGAGCTGGTCGCATACGGGTACGTCCCGTGATCGAGATCCAGGAGCGTCCCCTGCGCGCCCTCGAGCAGGATGTTCTGACCCTCGGCGATCGCCCGCCGGAGACGCTCGCCGGTGTTCGCCACCATCTCTTCGAGCGCGGTTCCCGCGGCCTGCGCCTCTTGCAGGACGGTCTCGACCACGACCGGCTCGTGCCCGTAACGGCCGGACAGCACGCGATTCATCTCCTCGACCTCGAGCCGTACGCGCGCGCGGAGCGCCTCAGAGTCCAGGAGGTCCCCCACGCGCACGCCGCGCCGTAACACCTTGTCGCCGTACGTCGGTCCGATCCCCTTGCCCGTCGTGCCGATCGCCGCCGCGCCACGCGCCTCCTCGCTCACGCGGTCGAGCAGGCGATGCGTGGAGAGGATCACGTGGGCGCGCGGATCCACGAGAATTCGACCCTCCGTCCTCACGCCGGCCGCTTGGAGCTTTCGAATCTCGTCCTGCAGGATCTCCGGATCGATGACGACGCCATTGCCGAGCACGCACAGCGGCCCGGAGTTGAGGATGCCGCTCGGGATGTGGTGAAGAATGGTCTGCTCGCCGTTGATCACGACCGTGTGACCCGCATTGGGACCACCCGCGAACCGCGCGATGATCCGCGAGTCACGCCCGAGAAAGTCGACGACCTTCCCCTTCCCCTCGTCGCCCCACTGGGCGCCCACGAGAACGCGCACCGCCATCGTCACTTCCCTCCGTGACCAGGCCCGCCGTCTTTCCATCCGGCGAGCGCCCGATCGATCCAGTCCAGGATTTCCTTCCGACCGTCGCGCGTCACCGCCGAGAACGCGACGACCGGAAGGCCCAGAGCTTCCCATTCGCTCTGGAGCTCCCGCAGCGCGGCGGCGCGAGCGCCACTCTTCAGCTTGTCGGCCTTGGTGGCCACCACGAGGCCCGGCCGGTTCCCGGCCGCGAGCCACTCGAGCATGTCGCGATCCTGGCGGGTGGCCCCGTGGCGAATGTCGACGAGCTGGATGACCCCGGCGAGCTGGTCGCGGGATTCCAGATAGCCTCGAACGAGCTCGCCCCACTTCTGTTTCACCGCGACCGGCACCCGAGCATACCCGTAACCGGGCAGATCGACGAGATGATATCGATCCCCCACCGAGAAGAAATTGATCTCGCGCGTCTTGCCGGGAGCGCCGCTCACCTTGGCGAGACCCTTCCTCTTGAAGAGCACGTTCAGAAGCGACGATTTCCCCACGTTCGAACGGCCCGACGCCGCCACCTCGGGGATCGGCGCACGGGGCAGCCCGTCCAGGGAGACGACGCCCTTGACGAAGGTTGCGGGGAGTGCGGGCTTCACGACGCTTTCCTCTCGTCCAGCGCCTTCGTGATCCAGCGGATACGGTACAGGGACGTGCCGAGCGTTCCCATCGCGATGAACGTCAGCAAGATCAACAACGGCAGGCCCGGGTCTCGGCCGAACGCGTCCGCCACGGTCGGACTCAAGATCGAACCGAAGCCCAGCATCAGCATGCGCTCGGCCCGTTGCATGACCCCGGCCTTGCACGAGATCCCCAGGCCCTCCCCGCGCGCGCGCGTATAGCTGACCATCAGAGAGCCACCCAGCCCGAGCATGATGATGAGCAGCGGCCACCCTTCACCGTAGTACCAGGCCAGACCGACGAAAACCGCAAGCTCGGCGAACCGGTCGAGCGTTGAATCCAGAAAGGCGCCGGCGTCGGATACCAGGTCCCGTCCGCGGGCGATTTCACCGTCGAGCACGTCCGCCACTCCGCTGAGGAGAATCATCGCGCCGCCCAGCGGGAACTCGCCGCGCGCGAAGAACCAACCCGCGGCCGCCCCCAGCACCACTCCGAGCACGTTGAACACGAACGGGCTGAGACCGAGGGCGAAGCACACGGCCTTGACCGGGCGAATGAACCAGTAGAACCAGTTGCGAACCCAGAACCCCAACGCGAAGGATCCACCGCGCCTCGTTTCGTCTCCCGACCGCTTGCCCGCGGGGGTGAGGCGATACGCCAGCATGGACATCAGGGCGACCGCCACGACGGCGAGCAGCCCCCAGATCTCTGATCTCACTTCGCGGATATCTCCCGGGTGGAGTTCCGCCGGCGCGCGGTTCTCAGCACGCGCCAGGCCTTGGGCCAGAGAGTCAACAACGGCCACCGCCGTTCGAGCGGCGTCAGCTCGATGGTCTGCCCCGTCCGATGTTCGACCTTGCGTACGATGTAGTCGAGCCAACCGTCGAACGTGAGCACGTACTTCGACCAGCGAAGCGTGGCGCGTAGTCGGGACACGCGAAAGTACCAGCTCCACCGAGCCCGTCGCGCCCAGGAAGGACGCTGGACGAGGCGCCACCGATCTCCCTCGGCGGCGAGCTCCCGGCCCGCGTCGAGGATGGGCGTGTAGGTCTCGATCCAGAACTCTCGCTGGACGGAGAAGACCTCCTGCACCCGGCCCGGAGACTCCGGGCGGATTTCCGCCCGGTACGACCGCGAGAGCATGCGCTCGCAGTACGTCAGAACGTCGAAGG
>JALGZO010000162.1 GCA_025774865.1 bacterium
ACGAGGACTAGACGGCAGTCAGCAAGGTCTCTTGGAATCAGTATTTGCGAGTGTGGTTCGGACTCTCGATCCCTCCTCTCGATCCCCCGATGGGAGGTTCGATTCCACCCGCGCTCGGCAGCAGCCGGGGTGGCGGAACTGGTAGACGCAGTGGCCTTAGGAGCCACAGTCCTTTGGGGCGTGCAGGTTCGAGTCCTGTCCCCGGCACCCTTAACAGCGGATCGCCCACTCCGCTCCATCGACCCTTGACCCATCGGGAAGACCATGACCCCTGAGACCGGTTCCCAGAACGATTCGATCCGCGTGACCGCCAGCGAGGAGAGCGCGGTTGCCACCTCGCTCGCCGTGGAGGTGGACGCGAAGCGCGTGGGGAAGGCCTTCGACCGGGCCTATCGCGACCTCGGCAGGAAGGTCCAGGTGAAGGGGTTCCGGCCGGGGAAGGTGCCGCGGCCCGTGCTCGAGAAGCTCTACGCGGCGTCCGTCGCCGAGCAGCTCGAGCAGGTCCTCGTCGCCGAGACCCTCGGCGAGGCCATCGAGCGGAGCGGAGTCGAGCCGGTGGCCGAGCCCGCCATCGACGCCGAGACGCCCGCGGACGGCGCAGACTTCCGGTACACGGCGCGCGTCGAGGTCAAGCCCGAGGTGGTCCTCCCGGATACGAAGGGTCTGCCCGCGATCCGACCGGCCGTCGACGTCTCCGAGGAGGAGGTCGCCGACCAGCTCGAGGCGTTGCGCCGGCGCAACGCCCCCGTCCTCGAAGAGCCGGAAGATACGGAGATCGAAGAGGGGCACGTCGTCACCGTCGATTTCGTGGGCCGGATCGGCGGCGCGACCTTCGAGGGCGGAAGCGGGCAGGGCGTCGAGATCGAGGTGGGCTCCGGTCGGTTCATTCCCGGCTTCGAAGGGCAGCTCGTCGGCGCCAAGGCGGACGCCGACATCGAGATTCACGTCACCTTTCCCGACGCCTACGCCAACCCCGATCTCGCCGGGAAGGCGGCGGTCTTCGCGTGCCACGTGGTCGCGGTCAAGCGGAGCCACATTCCCGATCTCGACGACGAGTTCGCCAAGGATATGGGGGACTTCGATTCGCTGGACGCCCTTCGCGAGCGGGTTCGCGAGGATCTGATCGCGGCGCGCGAGCGCGAGTCGAAGCACGTCCTCCGCAACACGCTGATGGACGCGCTGATCGAGCGCACCGTCTTCGAGGTCCCCGCCGGAATGGTCGAGCGTCAGCTCGAGCGGCAGCTCCGGAGCGCCTACCAGCGGCTGGAGGGGCAGGTGCCCGAAGAGGCCATCGCCAGCCAGCTCGAGCAGTGGCGGGAGCAGTGGCGCGAGCGCGCCGAGCGCGACGTGCGGGAGACGCTGATCCTGGAAGCCGTGGCCCGGGCGAACGGCATCGAGGTCGACGACTCCGAGGTCGACGCCCGCATCGAGGAGATGGCGAGCCAGCAGGGCATGGACGTCGCCGCGCTGCGGAAGGCCCTCGGGGAGGAGAGCTTCGCGCGGGCCCTGAGGGCCCAGCTGGCCGACGAGAAGGTGCTTGATTTCCTCGTCGGCGAGGCTAAAGTCGCAGAAACGACGGATACTTAGGGCTGTCCCCCGCGTTCTCGCGGGTTTTCTCGCGTTCTGACGCGGTCTGGGCCGCCCCCCGCCGCGCCGCCTCTCCCCCCGTTCACGGCGTTCGCGGGCCGTCGTCGGAGCGGGTGCGTTCGAAGCTCAGAGCAGCCATCGCGCAGGTGCCGGTGAGACGAGGTCCGGGTACCTTGAGCGGAAGGCGTTGCGAAGATCGTGTGCCAGTGGGGCCGTGCTCCGCTGGTCGGCGGAGCCAGCCATGACCCTGATCCCCATGGTGATCGAACAGAGCCAGCGCGGCGAACGCGCGTTCGACATCTACTCGCGGCTCCTGCGCGACCGCATCATCTTCCTCGGGAACGCCATCGACGACGACGTCGCCAACGTCGTGATCGCCCAGCTGCTGTTCCTCGAGGCGGAGGACCCCGACAAGGACGTCCACCTCTACATCAACTCGCCCGGGGGCTCGGTCACCTCCGGTCTCGCGGTCTACGACACGATGCAGTACGTCGGGCCCGACATCACGACGATCTGCCTGGGGCAGGCGGCCTCGATGGCAGCCTGGCTGCTCGCCGCGGGAACGCCCGGGAAGCGGCTGGGCCTCCCGAACTCCCGGATCATGATCCACCAGCCCATGGGGGGAACCCAGGGGGCGGCCTCGGACATCGAAATCCAGGCTCGCGAAATCCTCAGTCTTCGCGCGCGGATGAACGAGATCCTTGCGTCTCACACGGGGAAATCGTCCGAGGAAATCGCGCGCGACACGGAACGCGATTACCATATGACTGGATCCGAGGCGCAGGCGTACGGCCTGATCGACCGGGTGGTGGAGAAACGCGAGATCGATCCCCCGGCGAGCGGCGCGAAGCGCGGCGGTGACGGCGCATCGGGCGGAGGAAAGGACCGATGAAGAAGCGGGAAGACGACGCCAACCTCTCCTGTTCCTTCTGTGGCAAGAGCCAGCGAGAGGTGAAGAAGCTCATCGCGGGTCCCACCGTCTACATCTGTGACGAGTGCATCGAGCTCTGCAACGACATCATCGCCGAGGAGTATGGCCAGGAGGAATCCGGCGCGCCGGCCTCGCGGGTGCCGAAGCCGCACGAGATCAAGGAGGCGCTCGACGAGTACGTGATCGGGCAGGAACGCGCCAAGAAGGTGCTGTCGGTGGCAGTGCACAATCACTACCGTCGCATCGAGAGCCAGACCTTCGCCGGCGACGTCGAGCTCCAGAAGGCCAACATCGTCCTGATCGGCCCCACCGGATCCGGCAAGACGCTGCTCGCGCAGACCCTCGCCAGGATTCTCGACGTGCCGTTCACGATCGCCGACGCCACGACGCTGACCGAGGCGGGCTACGTCGGCGAAGACGTGGAGAACATCATCCTCAACCTGCTGCAGGCCGCGAACTAC
>JALGZO010000163.1 GCA_025774865.1 bacterium
CTTGGGTCGTTCCTAGAAGTCTATCTGGGCCTGCAAGCGCCCGCGATCCACCGAGTCCCCCGTGCCCGAGGCGAACGAGAGGTCGCCCTGGATCTTCAGGTTGTGCCCCATCTGATAGAGATTCAAGCCCACCATCATGATGTTCCCGCTGCCGTCGATGATGTCTTCGAGGAACGGAAGGTCGGGAATGAGTCCCTCCTCCTTCGTGAGGATCTGGTCGAACCGCACGATGGCCTGCAGCCGCTGATCCCAGAACAGCCAGCCGCCGCCCAGCATCCACACGTTGTTTCGGACCGTATCACCACCGGTGGGCGCCTTCACGCCGATGCTGTTCACCTCGCCCCTCACGAGCACTCGCATCTCGTTGACCGGAACGTCGATCATACCGTCGAACCCGAAGGCCGAGTTCTCGCCCTCATCGTTCCCCGCATCGTCCTCGAGCTTGCTCTGGTAGTTGAAGTTCCCGCCGATCGAGTACCAGGAGTCGTCTCCGAAGTGAGCGTCGCGGTACACGTTCTTGGAAGAGCCGAGGTTCAGGTCCACGCGCCCCACGATCATCGGCATCTGGTTCTGCAGCGGGCCCTCGATGGTGCGGTTGTCGAACACGCCCACCGCGTACCAGTAGCGTCCGTCGGCGACGCTGCCGCGAAGATCGACACCGATCACGTTGTCCGCCATCCCGAGAAAGGAAGCCGTGCCGGACACGATCCCCCGGTCGACTCCCATCTGCTTCGAGTCGGACGTGAGGCGGTCCCGCGAGAACGGCTGGTCGTAGAGGCCGGCTCGCACCTGGAACTCGGGGCCGGCCAGCGGCCATTGGATGTACATGTTCTCGACGGCCGTGGCGAGAGCCTCGTTGACCAAGCCCGCGCCCCGCCCGGTGCCGTCGAACCGCCACTCGAAGCTGAACTTGGCATTGGCCATCTTCCCGGCCAATTTGAGGCGCGAGCGCGCGATCATGAAGTCCCGCCGCCAGACCACCTCACTCTCGTCCGCCGAGAGTCCCTTGCTGAAGGACAGCCGTGGCTGCATGCGCATCCCGACCTTGAGAACGAAGTCCTCCGTATCGACGACCGTGACCTTGGGAGGATCCGGCGGCTCGATCCCGTGTGTCGCCACGGGCGCCAGCGCGATGAAGGCGAGCAAGGTGGTCGCGAGCAAGGCTCTCACAGTTGGCTCCTTTCGCTCGACCCGCCTTCGCGGGCCTTTTTGATCATGATGATGTCGGTCGCACGCGTCTTCCGTTTCGCCGGCAAGGTGCCCGCGCGCCTTCCTGTTTGTCGACCACTAAAACCGAACGCTCGTTCGCACGGCGGATTGCCACCGCCGCCGGGTCACGGTACTTCGGGGAGTTCCAGCTTCGCCCTATCGCATTGATCTCGTCGGCATGGTCCTATTCCTTTAGAGAGACTCTCCTCGGTGCCTCAGTCGCGAACTTGACGACGAGCCCGAGTTTGACGATCTTCTCCCCTCGGATGTCGGCGACTCGCCGGGCCGGGGAGATCAGTTGACGAGGTGTCTATGAATTGGCTCGAGGTTTGCGTGTGAAAGCGCTCGGGCTCGGAGCTGCTCTCGCCGGCGTCGTGCTGAGCTCGGCCACGACCGGCGCCGAGGAATTCGAGGAAGCGTCCCTCCACTTCGAGCAGAACGCCACCGACGGAGACGCCGAGGTGGTGCTCACGATCAAGGGGTGCGACGAAGGTCTCGAGTGGCTCTCCGTGGCCGCGCCGGACGGGCGGACGGTGTTCGAGATCGCGTGCCCCGAGCCGGCCATGCTCGGTCTGCGGAGCTTTCGCCTGGAGTCGCCGGAGCCACCGGACCACGCGGCGGTCCAGGCGGCGTTCCCCGCCGGCACGTACACGTTTCGCGGTCGCATGGTGACCGGGTGCGAGCTCGAGAGCGAGAGCGATCTGAACCACACGCTTCCGGGGATCGCGACCTTCGTGTATCCGACCGAGGAGGCCGAGGACGTCCCCGTGGAGGATCTCCGGATTCGATGGCGTGGCCCCGAGGGACTCGACCAATATGTGGTGGAGATCGAACACGAAGAATCCGGAACGAAGCTGATCGTGAATCTGCCGGGGTCGGTCACGTCCTTCGCGACCCCCGCCGACCTCGTGCAACCCGGCCTCGAGTACAAGGTGTCGATCGGCACCGTGACCGAGGAAGGGAACTCCTCTTTCGTGGAGACCACGTTCACGACGGCGGAGTAGACGCCCCGAGCAGCGCGCAATCCCAGTCCCGCCAGGCGGCGGTGACGCACTGCATCTTCGGTTCCCAGTACTCGCGCGACGATCCATCCGCGCAGTTCCACACCGGATCGAACACCACGTAGGCGATCATTCGCCGGTAGTCGGCGAGCAGCTCGTCGAGCGACTGCGTCGCGCCGGCGCTCGTCGCGCGCCGATGATAGCGGAACAGCAGCTCACGCTCGCGGTCCTCTTCCCGCCGCTGCTTCTTCGTCCAGAACGTCGCCATCAGGAATGCCAGGTCCCACGCCCCGGGGGCCGCCGTCGCATCGCCGAAGTCGAGGAGCACCGCCGGGCCGTCCGCCTCGCGCGGCACGAGGAACTGGTTCAGGTACGCGTCGCCGTTCACGAGCGTGAGGTGCCGCCGAGTGGCGAGGCGCTCTTCCCAGGCCGGTGCCCAGAGCCTCTCGAGGACGGCCAGTGCCTCGGCATAGAGGTCGCGAAACTCGGAGCGGGGCTCTCCCTCGAGGAAGCGGTCCAGTTCCCGGCGGCGCCGCTCGGTATGCCGCGCATGCGCCGCGGCGTCCCGGAACCAATCGTGCACCCTCGCGACACCGGACCCGAGCGCGGGATGCTCCCACCAGACGGCGTGAAAGTCGGCGAGCGCATCCACCACGCGTCCGGCCCGGTCCCCGGGGGGGACGCCCCGCCCCGCGAGGAGCTCGGCGCGGTAGACCGCAGGCTCGCACACGCCGGAGAGATCCTCCAGGAGAAGTCCGTTCTCGTCGG
>JALGZO010000164.1 GCA_025774865.1 bacterium
ACGCGACGCCGGTGGTCGGCTCCGCCCCGCCGGGTGGCCGCACCCGTCGCGGCCCTCGCCCTGGTGGTGGTGGCGGGGGCATTCGCACTCCGGGCGCGGGAGGAGCCGCCCGCCCGTGAGGATGCCTGGGTCGCCCCTCCCGCGCTCGAGGAGCGCGTTGTCGGGCTCCTCACCCAGGGGGTGGGCCAGGACGCCGGGCGGGCGAGCATCGACGAACCTTCGCCCCCGGTCCTCGAGGCCGGCGAGCCGTGGAGCTTCCGGGCGCGCGGTGCGATCACGTCGTCGCCCCTGGTCGTCGCGGGGCGTGTCGTGTTCGGCTGCCGCGACTCGACACTCTACTGCCTGGACGCGCGCTCGGGCGCCGTCGAATGGGGGCTCCCCGTCGGCTCGGGCATCGGCTCGTCTCCCCGCGAAAGGAGCGGACTCTGCTATGTCGGCACCTACGCGGGCGAAGTGCTCGCGTGCGACCTGGAGACCGGAGAGCTCCGCTGGCGCGCGGAGACCGGCGGCAAGATCGTGTCGAGCCCGTGCATCGAATCGGGGCGCGTGATCATCGGCTCTTACGACCGCTCCGTCCATGCGTTCGACGCAGCCAGTGGGGAGCGCACGTGGAAGGTGACGACCGGGAGCCGCGTGCGCGCGTCGGTGGAACGCATCGGAGACGGGACGGTCGCGGTCGGGTCCGCGGACGGGACACTCTACTGCCTCGACGCCGCGGACGGCACGCTCCGGTGGAAGCGACGCACGACATCGGCGATTCTCACGGCCGTGGGATACGACGCCGCGCGACACCGCGTCGTGGTGGCGAGCCAGGACGGCAAGACCGCCTGCCTCGATGCCGACACCGGAACCGTCGTCTGGAGGGCGGACCTCGGGGCGGAGGTGAACGCGCAGCCGCGCATCACGGAGCGCCTCGTGGTGGTCGGCACCGGGAAGGGCATGTTGCACGCGCTCGATCCCGACACCGGAGAGCGCCTCTGGCATGTGGGGGCCGAGCGCGGCTTCGATGCCCGCCCGCTGGAGCGCGGTGAGCACCTCGTGGCCCCGAGCTACGACGGGACGTTGCACCTCGTCGCTCTCGCCGACGGAGCGGTCCTGGAGACGCATTCCCTGGGGTCGGAGATCTTCAGCTCACCCGCGGCAGTCGGGGATCTCGTGGTTCTCGGCACCCTGGGCGGGACACTGCACGCGCTGGCCGTGCCTTGACACCCCCGTCGGCGCTTCGCTAGCTTCCGAAGATTGCCGGTCGGAGCCGAGCAGCCAGTCGGAGCCCCGGTGGGCGTATCTCTCGATTGTGAAATGATTTACCGCACCGCTCCGGAATAGCCCGGAGCCGGCGGACTTGACGGTCGCGGCTGAGAGGGATTGCTTTCCCGCAGCCTTCCGCGCCCCACGTGGGCGAAAGGATATCCATCCTCGCATGAAGCAGATCTTCTCCAGAGTCTTCGGCACCCGTCAGCAGCGGGACATGAAGCGCTACCACCCCAGCGTCGCCCGGATCAACGAGGAGTTCGACAAGCTCCAGTCGCTCTCCGACGAGGAGCTTCGAGCCAAGACGGACGAGTTCCGGAGCCGGCTGGCCGACGGCGAGCCTCTCGAGGACCTCCTGGAGGAGGCCTTCGCGGTCGTCAAGGATGCGTGTCGCCGGCTCGTCGGCCGATCGTGGGACGTCGCGGGGCAGACCGTCTCGTGGGAGATGATCCCGTACGACGTTCAGCTCGCCGGCGGTATGGTTCTCAACGACGGCCGCATCGCCGAGATGGCCACGGGCGAGGGCAAGACCCTCGTCGCCGTGATGCCGCTCTACCTGAACGCATTGACGGGGAAGGGCGCCCATCTCGTCACGGTGAACGATTACCTCGCCCTTCGCGACAGCCACTGGATGGGGGAGGCCTACAAGTTCCTCGGCCTCACCGTCGGTTGCATCCAGCAAGGGCAGTCGCCGACCGAACGGCGAGCGGCCTACGCCGCGGACATCACTTACGGGACGAACAACGAGTTCGGCTTCGACTACTTGCGCGACAACATGGCCGTTCGGGTCGAGGACCGCGTACAGCGACCTCACAACTACGCGATCGTCGACGAGGTCGACTCAGTGCTGGTCGACGAAGCCAGGACGCCCTTGATCATCTCCGGTCCGGTCGAGAGCGACACGCATCGCTACGACGAGCTCAAGTCTCCCATCCAACGGTTGTTCGGCAAACAGCGCCAGCTCGTGAACGAGCAGGTCAGCGAGGCGGAGCGCCTCCTGGCGAAAGCGGACGAAGAGAATGACGACGATGCCCGCTACGAAGCCGGTCGGCTCCTTCTCCTCGTGCAGCGCGGCGCCCCGAAGAATCGTCGCTTCATGAAGATGCTGGCCGAGACCGGGGTGAAGAAGCTCATCCAGCAAGTGGAAGCCGATTACATGCGCGACAAGCGCTTGCCGGAGCTGGACGAGGAGCTCTTCTACACGATCGACGAGAGGAAGCACAACTGCGACCTGATGGACAAGGGTCGGCATGTCATCTCTCCTCAGAATCCCGAGCACTTCGTGCTGCCGGATCTCGCGGACGAACTGACGAGAATCGACAGCGACGGGGAGCTTCTCGACGAGGCGAAGGTGAAAGCCCGGGAGGAGCTTCACGAGACGTACGACGAGCGGGCGGAACGCCTTCAGAACCTCAGTCAGCTTCTCAAGGCGTACTCGCTCTACGAGAAGGACGTGAACTACGTCGTACAGGAGGGCAAGGTCATCATCGTCGACGAGTTCACGGGACGCATGATGCCCGGTCGCCGCTTTTCCGACGGTCTTCACCAGGCACTGGAGGCGAAGGAGGGCGTCAAGATCGAGCGCGACAACCAGACGCTCGCCACGATTACGCTGCAGAACTACTTCCGAATGTACGAGAAGCTCGCGGGCATGACGGGTACCGCGGAGACGGAAGAGGGAGAGTTCCTCCAGATCTACAACCTCGACGTCGTCGTCACGCCG
>JALGZO010000165.1 GCA_025774865.1 bacterium
GGAACGGTCGCGGCTTCCTCGAACGGCCCACCGGAGGCGGACCGGAGGACCCGGTATTCTGTGAGGGCGGAGCGGCCGTCGTCCGGCGATCGGGTCCATTCCACCGTCAGTACCGTGCCGGCATCGTTTGGAACGTCGGTGACGAGTACGTTGGTCGGCGGCGCAGGCGGCGGGACGGTGATATCTTCCTGGGCGAAAGCGGATGCGGTGATGATGAGGAGAAAGGCCAGCGCGAGTCCCGCTCTGCTCGGTCCTTGCATCGAAACGCGGTCCCCCTCGCCGGCCGGCCATCGAGCGGCTCGCGTAGCCTGCCGCCGCGGCCGGCCGGTGTCAAGAGCGGAGCATTGACCCCGCGCGCCGCCCTTGGCATGCTGCCCGCCTGCCGGGAGCGCCTCGAAGGACGCGGTAAGGAGACTCATGAGGCTCGTACTCTTCGACATCGACGGAACTCTGATTTCGAGCGGAGGCGCGGGACTGGGAGCCCTCCAGAGGACGTTCGCGGAGCTCTACGGGTTCGCGGACGCGGCGACCGGCATCGAATACCATGGCCTCACCGACCCGATCATCGTGCAGTCGATCGCCCGCGCCCGGCTCGAACGGGAGCTGGACGAGAGCGAGTTCGCGCGAGTGGTCGAGCGCTATCTGGATCACCTCGGCGACACGCTCCGCGAATCCCCCGGTTTCCGGACCCTCCCCGGAGCCCGCGAGCTCGTGGAGGAGCTCACCGCCCGTGATGACGTCGCCCTGGGGCTCGTGACCGGCAACTTCGAGCCCGCCGCGTTCGCCAAGCTTCGCCGCGCGAACCTGGCCGATCACTTCCGATTCGGCGGCTTCGGCTCGGACAGTCACGATCGCGCGGAGCTGACCCGAATGGCGGTCGAAAGAGGCCGGGCGCTGTCGGGGGCGAACGGCTCGGCCATCGTGATCGGGGACACCAAGCACGACGTGCGAAGCGCCGCCGCAGCGGGTCTCCCCTGCCTCGCCGTGGCGACGGGAAACGCCTCTCTCGAGGACCTCCGAGCCGAAGGGGCCCGCTGGGCGGTCCCCGGGCTCGAGGACCCGCTCGTCCGGGAAGCCCTCGAGATTTGACCCGTCGGGGGGGCAGTGCTAGAGTGTTTGTCGTCGAGGCAGTGTGCCTGCTCGCGTGCTGCTTCGGCCGAGGGAGGCAACTCCATGAACCTGCGGCGCTGGACCCTCGTCGCCCCGATGGTCATGCTCGTCCTCGCCCCGGCGGGTGTTCTCGCCGAGGTGTACGAAGTCCAGATGACCACCGTGGACTTCGAGCCGCAATTCGTCCCGTCCGAGCTCACGATCCGTCCGGGCGACTCCGTCCGCTGGACGAACACCGATCCCTTTCTCGATCACTCGACCATGAGCGGAACCGGGAGCGCGGATCCGGCCGCCGGAGAGCTGTGGGACTCGGGCATCCTCCGCCTCGGCCAGTGGTTCGAATACACGTTCGACGAGACCGGCTCCTTCGAGTACTTCAGTGTTCCGAACGAGGTGGAAGGCATGTTCGGCGTCGTCAACGTGCGGAACGGCACCGACAATGAGCCGGAGATCGTGGTCACCACCTGGGGCGCCATCAAGGCCGGGTTCCGAGAGTTCCTACCGCGCGACTGACGGGACGTTCCCGCCCCGTGGTCCGAGCCGCCTCGCGCGGCTTTTTTCTTGCCCGCCGCTCGTACTTTCTCGGATTACGATGTGCGAAGGTGCCTCATGCCCACGGATCGCGATTCTCACAAACAACGCGTCGCCGCCGTTCTCGAGGAGATGTCCCTTCTCCTCGAGCTCACGGGAGCGAACCCGTTCAAGAGTCGCGCGTACGCGAACGGTGCGCGCGCTGTACAGTCGCTCGACGAGGACCTCGAAACCCTCCTCGAAGAGGATCGCCTGCGCGCCGTGAAGGGGATCGGTAAGAACATCGCGGTCCATGTCGCCGAAATCGTTCGGGACGAATCGTTCGCGGAGTACGAGGACCTCAAGGCATCCGTGCCCGCCGGACTTCTCGACGTTCTGCGCATTCCCGGCCTCGGGGCGAAGAAGGTCCGCACCCTCTGGAAAGAGATCGGCGTCACCGGCCCGGCCGAGCTCGAGGCGGCGGCCCGGGGCGGGCAGCTGCGTGATCTCGCCGGCTTCGGACGCCGCTCGGAGGAGAAGATCCTCGAGGGAATCGCTCAGCTCGAGCGGTACGCCGGCCGCTTCCTCTGGCATCACGCCTACGCGCGCGCCGTCGAGTTCGAGCGGCTTCTCCGTGAACATCCGAAGGTGCAGCGCGTGAGTGTCGCGGGGAGCCTGCGGCGCCGGATGGAGACCGTGCACGACGCCGACCTCGTCGCCGCCGTCGACGAGAGGGACCGCGACGAGGTGATGACGGCCTTCGTCGAGGCACCCGTCGTGGAAAGGGTGATGGCGAAGGGGGCCACGAAGTCGAGCGTTCTGACCGCCGGCGGCCTCACGGTGGACCTGCGCGCCGTGACGGATCGCGAGTTCCCCTTCGCCCTCCACCACTTCACGGGCTCGAAGGAGCACAACACGCGTCTGCGGGGGCGGGCGAAGAAGCGCGGACTCAAGATGAGCGAATGGGGTGTCTTTCGCGGCGATGAGCGACTCTCCGCGGCGAACGAGGAGGAGGTCCTCGGGCTCGTCGGGCTTCCGTGGATCCCCCCGGAGCTGCGAGAGGACCAGGGTGAGGTCGACGCCGCGGACGCGGGTGGCTTGCCGGTGCTCCTCGAGCCCGAGGACCTGCGCGGGGTCCTCCACGTCCATACGACCTACAGCGACGGGCGCAACACGCTTCGCGAGATGGTGGAGGCGGCGCAGCAGCGCGGTTGGACTTACCTCGGGATCAGCGACCACTCGCAGACCCCGGTCTATGCGAACGGGCTGCCGGTCGAACGGGTCCGAGAGCAACATCGTGAGATCGACGAGCTTCGCCGGGAGTTTCCCGACTTCTCGATCTTCAAGGGAA
>JALGZO010000166.1 GCA_025774865.1 bacterium
GAGGTTGAAAAAGGCGTTTCGGATCGGGTTTCGCGCTTCCGCGTGGTCCGGCTTCGCGACCATCGCGAGCAGGGCCAAGAGCGCGAAGACCGCAGGGGCTCGAGTCATGGGGCACCGCCTCCTTTCAGCTGGATTCTGAGAAGCTGGCTCCCCCCTATTTACTCTTATTTCGGACTGCCAAGTCATGATTTTCGTCATGTTCGGAGAACTGATACGATTCGCTCTCGCGATCCGGCCGACGTGAACCTGACTCCGGTGCTGACGTCGTTCGGCGCCGTCCGGTTCCGGTTCATCGCCCAGGATCATCCGCCCGAGCAGATCCTCGAGGCGGCGCTCGACGATTTCACGCTGTACGACGCGGCGCTCGCGGCGGTCGATGCGCTACCGGGTCTCGTCGCCCGCGGCGACTTCACGCTCGAGCCCGGCGCCCCGAGCCCCTTCGCCGCCTCCACGACGATCCGCTTCTCGATCCCGTCCACCGGGCGCGTGCAGATCCGGATCCACGACGTGCGGGGCGCGCTCGTCACGACGCTGCTCGACCGTGTGACCGCCCCGGGACCGCACGAGGTGATTTGGGACGGCCGGGCATCGGACGGACGAAGTGTCGCCGCCGGCGTCTACTTCGTGGAGCTCGGCCTCGGGAACGAGCGGCGTTCCGCGAAGATCCTCCGGACTCGCTGACGTAACCTACGCGCGGAAGATTCTGGCCGCGCGCTCCATCTGCCTCGCCACGTCGACGCCGCGCGGACACGCCGCGTTGGCGCGAGCGAAATCGACGCGGGACAGCTCGCGCGCCTCCGCCGGGAGCCTCGCGAAGAGCCGCCTCGCGTTCTCCTCCTCACCGTAGACGTCGTGGTACATGACGTAGCGAAGCGTCGCCCCGATCTGAACGGGCGCGCCGACGGCGCCACCGCACAGATGGTCGCACCCTTCGCAAGCGTGCTCGCGCGTCACGGCCGCGTAAGTCTCCAGGGCCCGGCGATCCACGGACCCGAGCTCCGTCTTGTCCAGCGCCGCCGCGATGTTCTGCTTCAACTTGTCCAGCGTGTCCATGTGCGACACGGCCGCCGCGATCCGATCATCCGCCCAGACCGCTTTGAGGACCGCCTGGTGCTTCGTCCACTTGCCGCTCCCCTCGAATTTCTTCCAGGCGTCCCGGAACGAGACCTCCGACCGCTGGGTCTTCATCGCGACCAGACCCACATCGGCCTCGACGCAAGCATCGATCGCCCGGTTCAGGTCGTCCTTTCCGTACTTGTCGAAGTTGTAGCGGAACATCACGGAATCGATCCACGGCGTCGCCGCGGCGAGCTGCAACAGCTCGTCAACGTTGCCGTCGTGGCACGAGAATCCGAAGTGCTTGATCTTCTGCTCCTTCTTGAGCCGCGCCACGACGGCTTGCAGCTCGTCGTTGACGTAGCTGGGATCCTTCAACGCGTGCAGGTAGTAGAGATCCACGTAATCCGTCTGCATCTTCTCGAGGCTCTCATGGACCGTCTTCTCGAAGCCCCCCGGATCGTGCTGGTCGCTCTTGCTCGTGATCCAGATGTCCTTTCGGACGTCCGCCCGCGTGTGAAAGCTACCGACGGACAGCTCGCAGCTTCCGCTGGCGTAGCAGTCCGCTGCGTCGATGTAGTTCACGCCGAAACGCAGACCCTCGGCCAGCTTCGGATCGAAGCGACGGTCGAAGCCCATCCCGCCGCCCATGAGAAGGATCGGGACGGACTCGCCCGTCTTCCCCAGCACGCGGCGCGGCACTTGCGGAAGGCTCTCGTCCGCCGCCCCGGGCGCGCCCTCGTTCTCCGGAGTCTCGTCGGCGGCTCGCCCGAGCGTCGCCTTTCCCGCGACCCCCAACGTTCCCGCCGCCACACTCAGCTTGAGAAGGTCTCTCCGGCTGATCCCTCGCTTGTTCTCCTTCATGGGCTTCTCCTCCTCGGGCGGGCCGCCGCGACGCGACGCCCCGGCGTCATCAGGCCGTCTTCGGGTTGCGATTCAACAGTAGCGACCGGTCCTCCGAGCGCGTCTCCCCCACCGCCGTCACGTACACGGCGGCCTCGTCGACCACGGGGCACTCGCGCTCGCAGATCCCGCAACCGATGCAGAGCTCCGGTCGCATGTACGGTTTGTTCAGCGTGACCTTCGTTCCGTCCCACCGGGTGATCTCCTCGTCGTACGTACCGATCGCCTTCGGGCTGACCGGGCAGACCTCCTCGCAGACGACGCAGGGCGTTTCCATGGACCAGGGCAGGCAGCGTCCTCGATCGAAGAACGCCGTGCCGAGCTTGATCGGTCCTTCGTCGCCCCACTCCTTCAGACCGAGCTTGCGTTCGATCGAGATCTTCTGGATCGCGCCGGTCGGGCACACTTCGCTGCACAGCGTGCAGTTCAGCTGACAGGCGCCGACGGCGAAGTCCATCACGGGCGTCCAGAACCCCTCGAGCCCACCCTCCTTCAGGGTCGAAGGCTGCAGCACGTTCGTCGGGCAGACGTTGATGCACTGGTCGCACTTGATGCACCGCTCCAGGAACTCGCTCTCCTCCACGGAACCGGGGGGACGGATCGCCTTCGCGCTGAAGCCACGATCGTTCACGGCATTCGAGAGGCGCAGGAACGGGTACGCGAGAACCCCCGCGATCGTGGCGAACACCCAGCGGCGGCGCGGCATGGCCGGCCCCGCGATCTCGGTTTCCGGCCGCTGCGAGATCACGCGGCGGCCGAACAGCGTCGCCGTACCCTCCTTGATCTTGCCGAGGATCCGGTCCCGTTCTCCCTCGACGAACTCTTTCACGCGGGCCGGAGCGAAGCGGAATGCGAGAGCGTCCTCCGGACAGTCGTCGATGCAGTTGAAGCAGACGAAGCACTCGCTCTTGCGAAGGGCCGCCTGCGGATCCGCGGCGCCTTCGCAGTGCTTCAGACACAGATCGCAGTCCGTGCACTTCGTCAGGTCACGGTCGATTC
>JALGZO010000167.1 GCA_025774865.1 bacterium
AGGCACTCCTTTACCGGCACGGTGGTCACCGTGTACCCCGAGGGTCCGAGGGCGGCCCGGACCTGCCTGACCGCGTCCTCGTTGGTTCGCCCGGACAGACCGATATACACGTCGCGATCGAGGACCAGCACATCCCCTCCATCAATGACCCCGGGCTCAACGACGTGCTCCAAGCGCCGATGCTCGCCGAGCACTTCGGCGATACTCGATACCTCCGGACGTCTGGACTCCGCCCCAGGACGCGTGATCACGGGCAATTCGTCGACCACGACTGCGTTGTCCTCCACGAACACCGAGTCGGGCAGACCTGGCTCCGCAGGAAGTCTCTGGACGTCACAACCGAGCTCGGCGAGGCACTCTTCGTATCGGCGGTGCTGCTCCCTGGCGAGGTCGACGTTGATGGCCTCCCTCTCGAGGTGGGTGAGTTCACACCGCTCGATGTTGGGGCTCACGCCTCTGGTGATCGCGATACGCATACGGTCTCGACCCCACCTTCCGCCGAGCTCGGATTCTACCCGAGTGTCGTGACTCCCGAGAACTGCCCGGTGGAATCCGGCCGTCTGGACGCGGCCCCGCCGGATCCGGGGCGGGGTGGCTGCCGGCGTGGTCCCATCTCTCCCCGCTGGGTGCAATCCGCCGTAGCTTGGACGAGCGAACGGGGCTCACTGATCCCTCGGTGCGGGGAGGACACGATGCGGCTGACCGGCCTCCACTTGTTGCTTACCTACGAGTGCAACTTCGAATGTGACCACTGCTTCGTGTGGTCCGGTCCGCGGCAGTCGGGAACGATGACCGTCGAGCAGATCGACGACATCTTGCACCAGGCGAAGGACACGGAAACGATCGAATGGATCTACTTCGAGGGTGGCGAGCCGGTCCTGTACTACGCGCTGCTTCGATACGGGGTGCGCCAGGCCTCGAAGATGGGCTTTCGGGTCGGAGTCGTCTCGAACGCGTACTGGGCCACGGGTCCGGGGGACGCCCTGGAGTGCCTTCGGGATCTCGCGGGTTCGGTTCAGGATCTGGCGATGAGCTGCGACGGGTTCCACGGCGACGATGAGCAGATCCGCCACGTCCAATGCGCCCGCAAGGCGGCCCGTGCTCTCCACATCCCCACCGGGACGATCGCGGTCGCAGAGTCGGGAACCGAGGCGAAGTCCGCCGTTGGGCAACTCCCCGAGGGGGAGTCTGGTGTCATGCACCGCGGACGGGCGGCCGAGAAGCTCGCGCCGCTGGCCCCGAAGCGGCGGTGGTCCGAGATGACGGAATGTCCCTACGAGGACTTGCGAGAACCGGGTCGCGTTCACGTCGATCCGTTCGGGAACTTGCACATCTGCCAGGGCATCTCGATCGGCAACTTGTTCCAGAGACCGCTGCGGGAGATCTGCGCATCGTACAATCCCGTAGCGCATCCGATCACGGGCCCGCTCCACGAGGGCGGGCCGGTCGAGCTGGCGGACCGCTACGGAGTGGCGCACTCGGAGGGCTATGCAGACGCGTGCCACTTCTGCTACGAGACACGGCGGGCGCTGCGGCCCCGCTTTCCCGAGGTTCTGATACCGGACCAGATGTACGGCTGTCCCGGGAGCTGAGCCCGGCCGAGGCCTCGCCACGCCCCCGTGACGGATCCCACGGGGCACGCTACCTGCGCACCGAGTCCCTCCGTGGTCAGCCGCTGCCCTACGAGTCCGGTCCTCCGTACACGCCGCTGTCGTTCAATGACCAGTCGTAGTCGAGATGCTTCACGCGCGTCTCCTCGTCCGGGCCAGCCTCGCCGGGCTTCGTCATGTAGGGACGCACGTAGGCCTGGACCGAGCCCGCCTCCTTCACGAAATCGTCCTTGTACCAGTCGAGTATCTTGGAGAGGCGCAGGTTCCCTTCCTCGTCGATCCAGTTCTGCTTCGGGTTCCCCAGGAAGGCTCGCGTCTGCTCCTCGAGCTGGGCGTCGAGGTTCTCGGCAACGAAGGCACCCGCGCGAAGGGGTGGGCAGCCCCGCGCAGCGCAGTTCAGTGCGAAGTGGATCCGTGGATCCTCGAAGCGCGGCCTGATGATGTCGTTCTCGATCTCGTTGAGGGTTCGCTTCTCCCCCTCCACCTCGACGATGTCCTGCTTCCACGGGCTGGAGAAAAGTCCCCCCAGCTTCTTGATACTGGTCGTCGGATAGCCATCGAGTACGAGGTTCAACGTCGCCGCGTTGTACAGGTTGATCCAGTACGCGAGCGCGATGTCTCTCCCGCCTGCCTGCTCTTCGAGCTGCGAGATTGGCGTCTGTTCGAGGCTCGCGATGTAGTCCTTGAGCCCCTGTCGGTCGCTCTCGTTCGCATGCCACGCGGCATAGTCCACCCCCGCCTCCGACACGTACCGTTGCAAGAGGGTATCGAAGGCCGAATGCATCGAGCCCTCTGTCTCGCCCGCCCCGAGCATCGTGATCCCGGCAGCGGCGACGGCGACATTGGTAAGACGGCAGAACATGGGCACCCCTCGCACCGGAGTCAACGGGGCCGGGCCGGATCCGAATCCAGCAACCATTCTCGACAGTACAACAACACGCTGAGAGACGAATCGTTCGCCGCGCCCGAGATCGGCATTGCCCGGATTTCGGCAAATCCGCGAGAGTATTCGCTCGGGAGCTCGTTCCGGCTTCGCGAGACGAAGATGACGCTCTCCCCCAGATCCGGCAATCGACCGCACGAACGCGTGAAGACGGGGTCCCAGGGGAGGAACGCCTCGGCGTCCCGGCCCCAGCCGTGCACGATTGCGAACGCGAGGCCGTAGTCGTTGCTGCACACGCGGGGCGGTGGCCCCGTGCCATCAGGACGTGGGAGATCCAGCTCGCAAGATCTGAACTCGGCGAAGCGATCGCTCCAGCGCCGGGTAGACGATACTCCGACCTCCCGCTCGCCCAGGTGGTCGGCGTAGGAGTCGTCGAGCGCGGTCAGGATTCGATTCGACGAGAG
>JALGZO010000168.1 GCA_025774865.1 bacterium
AGATCCCTGCCTAGGAGACCGCTCCCGGCCCGACCGCCGGATCCCGCCGCCCTCCCCCGGATTCCGGCCGAGCCGCCCCCACAGGCCCTCCCCGCCTACTTCCGGGGGTCGACGCTCACGAAGAGCTCCGGGTCGGCATCGCTGCTTCCTTCGACGTGCCCGGCGTTCCGCACGGATCGCACTCCGAGTCCGGCCCGGAGTCGGACGTTGTCGCGAGGAGCCCATGCGACGGACGGGGTCACCCGGAGCGTCGACTCGATCACCCCGGTGAGATGCAGTCCGCTCCACTGGTCGAACGTTTCTCCCGGGGGAGAACACACGGACTCCATCGGCTCCGGCTGACCCGGACGGCACCACGCCTCCCCGAGGAAGCCTTCGCCCTGCCGCCGCCACTCGACGTCCAACGCGACCGACCAGGCCACGGCGGGATCGGCCCGCAGCCGTAATCGGTAGTGCTCGCTATCGGGGCCGCGGTGGAATCCGAGCGGGTCGTCGCGAAAGATGAAGTTGCGGTCGTAATGGACCGCGTATGTGAACCGGAACACCTTGGTGTATTCGAAGAGCGCCCCCACCGGTTTCGAGCCGATGACGCCGTCCGCCGCGGCGCCGAACTGCCACGCCATACGATGCGGCATGTCGTTCGACTCGGTGGCGAAATCATCCAGCAGGAACTCGCCCCACACGCGACCACCGGGGCGGAAGCGCCAGACGGCATCGAAGCTCATCATCACGTTGTTTCGTTGATCGATCTCCGGAGTTCGCTCCCGATTCAGCGCCGAGAATCGCTCCACGAGCGTGTAGGGAAGGAGGTTCAGGAGGTAGAGGAGCTCCGGCGATGACGCGTCGTAGCGCGCGGCCTCCGCCACGCCGAGCGACAGGTTCGGCGTGACGTGCAGGGCGAGGCGGTGGGCGGCGAGCTGCCGGTGGTCCGACTGCACGAGGATGCCGCTCAGCGTTTGGAGCTCCAGTCTCCCCGCGAACCGCAATCGCACTCGGACTGATCCGTACGGAATCGAGGCATCCGAGAGGAGAAGCGTCCCGGTCGATCCCGGTCCCCACCGCGTCTCGGTGAGTCCCAACGTGAGCTCCAAGTACTTCGGGGCGAACGAGATGTAAGCCTCGCCGGTGTTCAGATAGAAATCCTCATTGCGAACGAGCGAGTCTCCGATGGACCGATCCGTTCCGGTCCTCTCCGCCCGGACTTCCGTCAGGAAGAAGATCCGCGGCCAGAGATAGCCTCGCGCGGCGACGAATGCCCCGCTTCCGGATTCGATCTGCGTCTTCGACGGTGGCGCCCCGCGCGCGATTCCGTCCACGCCCACGGAGAGCCGGATCTCGGACTCGCCGTCACGGATCGCGACGAGCGGCGGTGTCTCCCGCGGAGCGTCGGGGGCGTCAATGAAGGCCAGTTCCCTCGCGAACTCGCGAGCGAGACGCCGGTAGACGGGATCCCGCCCGGCCGCCGGGGTCTTCGCCACCTCGAGAGCCCGCGCGATCTCGACGCGGGTCCACGGACGCGCCGAAAGAGAGAGAGAGTCGAGGACTCCGCGCGTCCAGAGGGTCTCGAGGTCCTCGTAGGCCCAGTGGGACGTGGGGAGGTACTCGGCCGGCACGGCCCCCGCCGGCAAAGTGAAGGCCACGACGACCGCCACGACCAAGAGCACGGGCCACGCGCGAGCGAGAAGTGGCGAGGAAGGGGACAAGTCGAATACCCCGAGCGGCCCGGCCGGCGGCGACGTACCACCGGTCCGAGACTGCCGGATCGGCCCAGGCCGCGGCGCACTTTAGGATCGCGCCTCGAGAGCGTCAAGACGGAACCGGGCGGCTTCCGAGGCCTCCGCGCGGGCGGCGGCCTTCGCGCCACCTATTCCGTGTAGCCGAGAGCGCGAAGCCGCTCGACGAGCTCCGGATCGACGGTCGTCGGGGGGGCACGATATCGGCCCTGCCCGATCCACGCGGCCAAGGCCGCGCGAAGCTCGTCCGCCACCGGGCCATCGGGCGCGGAGCGAGGGTCGCGCTCGCCCGGATCACGGCGGCGGTCGAACCACAGGGTCTCGTTCCGCCACGGCGTGACCACGCAGGACCAGTCGCGATTGCGCACGACGCGTTGCTTGTACTGGTTCGCCCACGCTCCCTCCCGCTCGACGTTCCACGGCATCGACGCCTCCGCGTACGCAAGCGTGTTCGCCCGATCCGGCGCGGCCAGGCTGCCCGCGGCGCTCGGGAGATCCGCGCGCACACCGAGCTTCTCGAGAATCGTGCGCGGAACGTCGACCGTTCGCACGATCGCGTCCGACACTCGCGCTGCGAAAGCCGGACCCCTCACGAGAAGGGGAACCTGTACGTCTCCCGGGAAGACGTGCGGCCCGTGCTTGAAGTCGAGCGCGTGCTCGCCGAGGCTCTCGCCGTGGTCGGACGTGAGGATCACGAGGACCCGGTCCTCTCTCCCGAGCCGCTCGAGGAACGCGCCGACCGCGCGGTCGACCCCGGTGATCTCGGCGTGATAGAGCGCCGTCAGGTGCTCGCGCCCCCCTCCGTCGAGCAGCGAAGCGTCTTCCCACAACCGAAAGAGGAAGTCCATCGAGCCGTCGGCGGATCCGCGGTACTCCGTGCGATAGAGTGCGAGATCCTCGGGGGCCGGGTCATAGGGAAAGTGCGGCTCGAAGAGGTGGACCCACAGAAAGCGTGAGCCGGGCGTCGACTCCCACCAGTGCTTCGCGACCACCAGCGTCTGGACGGCCGGCCGCCAGGCCTGGTCGCGCTCGACCTGGACCGCCGGTTCGAAGTCGTAGACGCCGAACCCCTGATCGAGCCGAAACGCGGGATCGAGGGCCGCGCTCGACACGAACGCCGCCGTCGCGAACCCCTCGGCGGCGAGCAACTCGGCGATCGTCACGACGTCGTCCGGCACCGGCCAGCCGTTGCGCGGCACGCCGTGCCCGGTGGGCCATTCCC
>JALGZO010000169.1 GCA_025774865.1 bacterium
CATCAGACCCACCACCCCTGCGACGTGCGGACCCGACATGGAGGTTCCGCTCAAGAACTGGTAACCACCGCCGGGCTGCGCGGACCAGATGTCGCTCCCCGGTGCGACCACTTCCGGCTTCATCGCGTACGGGCCACCGCATCCCGAAGGTCCGCGGCTCGAGAAGCTCGAGATGGTGTAGGGCGGCGAGTGGATTGTAGAACCGACCGAGAACGCGTTGTGCGGGCTGTCGGCGCGGTCAGCGGGGCTCCTCAGGCTGCCACTCGCCGGACCTTCGTTGCCGGCGGACCACGTGGTCACGACACCGGCCGCCTCGCAATTATCGATCGCGACCCACCAGCGGCTATCGCAGTCGAAGTAGCCCGCAAAACCCTCGTGGACACCCCAGCTGTTCTGTACGACGTCCGGAACGTCGTCGGTCGTGCCGGGGTCGCCGTCAGGGTCGGAGAACCACTGGAGCGCGTCGAGGACGTCCTGGTCGAGCTCGTTCCCGGCGCCCTGATTGATGGAGTTGTCCGCGATCCACAAGGCACCGGGCGCCACGCCGATCTGGTTGCCGGGGGCTGTGCCGCAGATGGTGCCCATGACGTGGGTTCCGTGGTAGTGGCGGTCGATCGGGGTGGCGTCACCGAACCCGATTCCGTCTCGCCAACACTCACTCCAAGGCGCGAAGTTGCCCCGCCACCGATCACTGAGCGCCGGGTGAGCTCCGTCCACTCCGGTGTCCAGGTTCGCAACGAGCGCGCCGGTACCGTCGATGCCGAGCTCGTTCCAAACTCGGTCGGCTTGAACGGCGATCACCCCGGGCGTGATGCCGCCCCGCGGAACGACGCCGCCCTTCTCCGGATCCGGCAGGATCGGATCAATGGGCTCGACGACGAGATGCGGCTCGATGATGTCGACGGCGTCGCGCGCAGCGAGGTCGGCTAGGGCGTCGACTGTCGTGACGACGCTGACGGCATTGATCAGCCAATACGGTTTCACCTCGCGGATCACGCCCGTCTCTCGGCCGGAGTCGAGCTCCGCCAGAAACGACGGCTGCGTGCGCTCCGCCGTTTCCATGAGAACCTCGACGACCCGACGGTGGCGCTCGGCCATCGGTGCTCTCGTGACGTGAAGTTCGTGGTTGAGCGTCTCGATGTCGGCTTGCTCCGACAAGACGACGAGCACCTTGATCTCATCGTGATCCTGCATCCCACGGATTTGTCGCTGGAGGCCGGGGGAGAGGTCTCCCGCATAGGCGACTGACACGAGAAGAAGGGACAGGACGATAACGAACGCGGGCGCCTTACTCATGGGGTTTCCTCCTCACAGCAGCGACCGACGGGCCGGAGGCCTCTCCTCGGCCATAAAGACGGAGTGTCCAGTCAGGAAATACGTAGCTCGCGCACGGAAGCTGCGTCAAGCTTCTGTCCCTTCCCAAGATCCCAAATCATGCTGCTCGGCGCTCGGAGTGGTGATGGCCGGCGGACCGCAGCTGCCCGCCCGCCGGGGGCCGGTGCAAGGCGTGGGCAGTCCAATCGCTAGAGCCCGGACGCCCACATCGCGAGATCCAGGATGTCTATCGTGCCCTCACCCGTGGAATCAGATGTGAAGCACCACGGCTGATCACTGGGAGGTTTCCAGCCCGTTCGCCGGCGGCCCGGTCGCCACGCAGCAGGGGTCGTGGGGGACGGGTCTCTCAACGTACCGATCCTCGTCGGAGAGGATCGGCTCCAGTGTCCCGCCAAACGTCGCGTCGAACTCGACAGGAAGGGACATGATACGATATCGTTCACCAATCGATAGGATCGGGTTTTCGGACCGGCGGAGAGTGAAACGCTCGCGGGCAAAGGCGAAGAGTGGGAACCGTCCAGTCATACATAGGTTAAGGTAATATCAGGACGATGATAGAGATACGAGAACCCAAACCAGAAGAACTCAGAGAGATGTACACGCAGAGGTGGGAGGTCCTCAGGAAGCCATTCGGCCTAAGGAGAGCATCTGCCAGGGATGAAAAGGATGATATCAGCCAATTCGTCATAGTATACGATCCAGAGCTCGAAAGGATCATCGGATCAGCCAGGCTCACAGTAGATGGGGACACAGGACAGATAGAATACGTCTGCGTCAGGAAGGGAAAACGAAGACAGAATCTCGGCAAGAGAATGATGGAATACCTGGAGCAGAAAGCTCTTGATCAGGGCATCAAGAGATTCGTCCTTCATGCGAGAAGGCGCTCCCAAAGCTTCTTCGAGCACAGGGGATATGCCCCTATCGGAGACGGCTACGAAAAACCACCCACCGATCTCGTACACATCCTCATGGAAAAAGAAGTATCAAGAGCGAAGGCAGAGTGACCTGACCCCCTGAAACCGGTCCGGATGACGCGGTAGAGTCGTCTCGAGCCTGCTCGACTCCTATCATGGTCATACTTCTGGACACGGCAGGCTCACTCCTCGAAGGAGTGCCCCGCAGCGCTTTATCTCGTCAGTACCATTTCCTTCGTGAGGCTCTGCCCCTCCGCCTGCAGGCGGTAGAGGTAGACGCCGCTCGCGACCCGTCGCCCGGACGCATCGACACCGTTCCAGACGGTGCTGTGCTCCCCGCGGCCCAGGACGTCGTCCACGAGGTTCGCGACGCGCCGACCGGCGACGTTATAAACCGTCAGCCGGACCAGACCCTCATGCGGCACCGCGAATCTCACCCGAGTCACTCCCCCGAACGGGTTCGGCGTGTTCTGCCAGAGAGCGAGCGAGAGATTCGTCGCCCCGGTAGCCGGTTGGACATCCGTGGGATTCACGTTGAGGAGCCAATCGAGAACCCGGTCCCTCACCACGATGGCATCTCCCGCGGGAATGCCCTCGAAGCCCGCGCTCGTCAAGACCGTGCGGAACCCGCCAGAGTCATAGCGGATCCCGATGTCTCCGTTCTCCCCCACGAGCCAGATCGTGCCGACGCCCGGAGTCATG
>JALGZO010000170.1 GCA_025774865.1 bacterium
CGGCAGATCTTCGCGAGTCGCCAGACGAAGCGGGGATCGTACTTCGCGTGGAGCTCGAGCGCGTGCGCCTCGATCCCGCCCGCGACGATTTCGTCGAAGAACGGGCCACCGCCCTTCTGGCAGACGACGACCGAGCGGAAGCGCTCCGGGTTCATCCGCGTCACGAGCTCCGAGAGCTGGCGCTCGGCCCCGCCCGTCGGAAGATTCGGGACGAGGAAGAGGACTGGGAGCGGTCGTTCGGTTTCTCGGGGCTGGGACATTCCGGGAATGATACCACGCGACCTCTGTTCCCCGCGTCGGCCGTCGTTGCGCTATAACGGAGGATCCGGGAGGAGCCCTTTGATCGAGCTCGCCGAGATTCGACGCGCCGCGGAGCGCATCGCCGGCCGCGTGCACCGGACGCCGCTTCTCTCCACCCGCACGCTCGGGGACCGCATCGAGGCCTCGCTGCACCTGAAGTGCGAGTCCTTCCAGAAGACCGGCTCGTTCAAGGCGCGGGGGGCGCTCAACAAGGTGCTGAGCCTGGGCGCGGCCGAGCGCGAGAAGGGATTGATCACCGTGTCCGCCGGCAATCACGCGCAGGCCGTCGCGTGGGCGGCGCGCGAGGTCGGCGCGCCTTGCGCCGTCGTCATGCCGGGCGACGCGCCCCGCTCCAAGATCGAGGCGGTCCGCGGCTACGGTGCGGAGGTGATCGAGCACGATGATCGCCCGACGCTCTTCGATCGATTGAACGAGGAGAAGGACACGCGGGGCTCGTTCTTCGTTCACCCCTTCGATGACGCCGTCGTGCTCGCCGGAGCGGGAACGGTGGGGCTCGAGATCCTCGAAGAGATGCCGGACGTCGACGTGGTCGTCGTACCGGTGGGTGGTGGGGGGCTTCTCGGAGGCGTGACGTCGGCGATCAAGGGGTCGAGACCGAGCGCGCGGGTCGTCGCGGTCGAGCTGGAGGCCGGGCCGGGGATGGGCCCGGCGCTCGCCGCGGGAAAGCCGGTGCCCGTATCCCGGCCCGTCACGCTCGCGGACGGAATGACGCCGCCTTTCGTGGGCGCGTTGCCGCTCGAGATCGTGCGAGAGGCCGTGGACGACGTCGTCGTCGTGAGTGAGGAGGAGATTCTGAACACCATGGAGCTCTTGATGACGCGCTGCAAGCTGTACGTCGAGGCGTCGGGCGCCGCGGCCACGGCTGCACTCCTCCACGGGCGGCTCAAGGTGCAACCCGGCGCACGGACCGTCTCGATCGTCTCCGGCGGGAACATCGATGTCGAGGACCTCGCGGCGGCCCATCACGTCTGGAAGCGGGCGGAGGAGACGGACACGGGGGCCGCCGTCGATTTCGGGGGCCGGCGCGAGTGAACGTCGTCGCGGCCCCGACGCTGGACGACATCCGGGGCGCCCGGGATCGCATCGCCGGCTTCGCGGTCCGCACGCCTCTCCTTCGGCCGGGCCGGTCTCGCGGGCGGCGTCTACACGGCGAGCGCCGGCAACATGGCGCAAGGCGTGGCGTGGAACGCTCGGCGCCTCGGCGTCCCGTGCGAAGTCGTCGTTCCCGACCGCGCACCCGCCACGAAGCTCGCGGCGATCGAGCGCCTCGGTGG
Organism: bacterium; assembly: GCA_025774865.1. Taxonomy (GTDB): domain Bacteria; phylum ARS69; class ARS69; order ARS69; family ARS69; genus JALGZO01. Next base: position 1,596 of record JALGZO010000170.1, read on the forward strand.
CCGGATCGTGAAGGTGCCGTTCGACGAATGGTGGTCCGTCATTCTCGAGCATCGGTATCCGGGACTCTCCGGCAGATTCATCCATCCCGTGAGCGACCCGCACGTCATGGCCGGCAACGGCACGATCGGTCTCGAGATTCTGGAGGATCAGCCGGATGTGGACGCGATTCTCGTTCCGTACGGCGGCGGCGGGTTGATCACCGGTGTCGCGACCGCCGTCCGAGCGCTGAAGCCGGACACGAAGATCCTCGCGTGCGAAGTGGGAACGGCCGCCCCGCTCCGCGCGGCGCTGGACGCGGGTGGCCCGACGCCGGTGGACTACCAGCCGAGCTTCGTCGACGGCATCGGCGGCAAGAGCGTGCTCGAAGAGATGTGGCCTGTCGTGCGCGACCTCGTCGACGATTCGCTGGTCGTGACCCTGGCCGAGACCGCGGCGGCGCTGCGGTTGCTCGCCGAGCGCAACCGGGTGATCGCGGAGGGAGCGGGCGCGGTGCCGGTGGCCGCCGCGCTCGGTGGCCGCCTCGGCGCCGGCAAGATCGTCTGCGTGATCTCGGGGGGCAACATCGACTTCGACGAGCTTGCGGGCATCGCGGCGGGGTGATCAGAGGAGAGTGGGATCGCACACGAGAACTAGCTGCATCGCCTTCTCGATTCGATCGAAACTTTCCGGAATCAGCTCGATATCATCCCCTTCGATGAGCCTCTTCCGAAGGACGATCGTTCTCCGGATCGTCGTCGCGTCGGGACTCTCGGTCACTTCTTCGTCGACGGATCCGACGGAATTGTCCATTCCGTCGATACTCGAGATGTCCTTGAGCGCCCGGAGCATCTCCCCCTCGAGCCGGATGACGAGACTCACTTTCGTCGGCAGCTCGACTGCGAACAAGCGGTCGATTTGCAGGGTGCGCCAGTAGGCGATCGGCAGAAAGGGCACGTCCCAGGACAACGTGCAGATGACGCGCTCGTGGCGCCCCAGGGTCACGAGCGGTCCCCGTGAGTGGTGGCCCTCGACGTGGAAGACGCCGGACTCGCTCGTATCCGATTTCCGGGAGTGTTCGGCCACGAAGGACGTCGGCAGATAGTGTCTCAAAGCCTCCCCCGCGGCGTGCGCTCTGGCATCGAACATCAAGGACATCGCCTTCCAGTTCTCGTCGATGAGTCGAGCGCTCTGACCCCGGGCTCGGAGCGCGAACCGGCCTTCGATGCGTCCTTCGTGATGCCGGTCCAGCGTCTCCTCGATCTCGAGCACGTTGGCCTCGGGGGGGTCCGTCGGGATGCCGACGATCGACGCTTCTCCGTTCAACTTCAGTGCCGACAGACCCTGGCACCAGGCGGGTGGGGACCCGAAGGTCGCCAGCGGGTTGGTGGCATCCAGGTAAGCCCATTCGCCGTCGATCTCCGCCCTGAGAAGGACGTGGTCGAACTGGTCGGCCGGCAGCTCTTCGATCACGATGCCGTTCTTGGTGGAGACGGCCAGGAATTCGCAGGGCAGGGCGAGATCGCGGCAGACCAGAGCCAGCAAATGAGTCTTGTCTTTGCAGTCACCGATTCCGGCTTCGACGATCTTGCGGGCCCGCTCGGCGTCCCCGATCCGCTCTCCGCCGGATCGAAAGGACGCGTACTTCAGCTTGTCCCGAGTCCAGTAGAACGCCTTCTCCAGGGCGGAAGAGCCTCCCGGCTCGATCATCTCTCGCAATGGGGGTGGCAGTGGCTCGTCCATTCCCGTCTCACCGAAGTTCGTGCGCAGGGCCTCTCTCGCCACGGCCTCCCACTCGATCCCCTCGGCGGCGCAGCAGATGACAGGATTCAGATGGACGTTCTCGAACGGGAATCCGGTTCCCTTGGCCGGCACGAAGCGGGAGCCCTCGAACACGTAGATGGCCTTGCCTCGCGCGTCTTCGCGCTCGGGCTCGCTCTCCAGGTTCCGCACCGCGAACCGGATCGACAGGTCGTCCGGCACCGCGTACTCGTTCCGCGCATGAAACGTCGGCAGATACTCGTGGAACAGGGAAGAGAGGGCGAAGCATTGCGGAGCCAGGTCGATGGAGCGATCGCGGTGGAGCAGATCGTACGTCCATTCGATGACGTCCCCCGCCGACAGGTCCGGGAGGATCCAGTGTCCCGACTTCTCTCCTTCGACCGTGATGTAGATGTTCTTGCTCTCATGGTCGCTCACCGTGAAGTGCTCCAGGGGTACATCCTCCACGTCTCCCGTCGCGTGCACCACGCGAAGACTCGTGTGAAGAGCGACCTCTCGGGATTCCGAGAAAGAGAACGCGATCTGCCGCATCATCCTCGCCGCCGCCGGCCGGCGGATCTCCAAGATCTCGCGGCACCTTCTCAGCTGGCCACCGCTCAGACCCAAGGAGAAGAGCTGGCGCCTCTCCAGGACGACCACCCCGAGATGCGTCCCGAGTGACCATTGACGGGCGTCGTCCTGGAGGCGGCGGATCTTCCCGACGTCCGTCGCCCGACGGTCCCCCTGCACGGTGCGGTAGAGATCCGAGCACATCTCGACGTTGCCACGCACCACGGCTCGGGCTGCGTACTCGGATGCTTCGTCGAGCTCCTCTCGTTCGCGGTACCACTCGGCGAGCCGGTAACAGATGAGGGGATTCTCGCGGGAGTACACCTCGTACTCGCGCAGCTTGAGGATCGCCTCTTCGATCCGACCGAGCTGAGCCAGCTGGTGGGCTTCGTGCACGATCGCGAGGTCGGGGGCCGTGTCGTTCATGACCTTGATGGCGAGCTGGCCTTGCAGCTGCGCCGAAGGGTCGATCAATCGGAAGACCATGCGGCGGGTAGGGACGACGTCGATCGGATCCAACGAGAGCTTCCCGATGCCTTTGGAACGGGTCTCGCGAGCGGCGAACTCCTGAGTCTCGAGACTTCCGTTCCGCTCGTAGCTCACGGTGTCGACCCGGATCCGGAATTCCTCCGGAAAAGTGAACTCGAAGCGAGCCGGTCTCCGTTCCACGAACAACGTGACTTCGATTTCCTGCACGTCGTCGGAGAAGGTCGAAGCCCACTCGAAATCGACGAGGCGGCGCATCCGGAACCACATGAGTCGGCGAAACAACCACGTCCAGAACGGGAGCTGCATTTCACCGGTGCGGATCGCCCCGACCGGCAGATCTCGAGTAGCGTTCGCGCGGTATGCTCCGACGAGAGCGATCGCGACGAGAATCGTGATCAGGAGCAGTACCAGCGAGTCGTCCATCCGATCACTCCGCCCGCCGGCTGTAGATTCCCACGATCCGCGCAATGAGGACCGCGACGTAGAGGACTCCCGTCACGCCTTCCAGAATCGCGAGGGATTGCGTCGCATGGGTTGCCGGCGTGATGTCCCCGTACCCGATCGTGGTCAAGGTCATGAAGCTGTAGAAGATGAAGTTGCGCCACCCGAGCGCCGGATCCTGTCCCTCGGCGTGCAGCTGGAACGAACCGGGCTGCAGCGTCTCGATGAAATCGTACCCCGTCCCGAACGTCACCCCGAGCAGGAGGTATACGCAGACGATGCCGTAGATCGAGTTTCCCGTGACCTTCTTCGAGCGGATCACTTCGAGGAAAACGCAGCCGGTCGTGAACGCGTAGAACGCCGTGAACGATCCCTCGACAAAGGGATGGCCCCGCCTCCCGGCCACGAGGGCCATCACGTCCGCCCCGCCGGCCACCACCGCGAGCACGAGCGCGGTCAAGAAGAGGAGCCGGTGGGTCCGGACCGCGTAGACGCCGGCCGTGAGCAGGAGCAGGGACATCATCCCGCCCAGCGACACCCCCCGGATCGTGTTCCCGAAGTAGGGGTAGGTGATGAGCAGCGTCGCCAAGGCCAGCATCAACCAGAGGAACTGGCCGGTCGCCTCGTCGGGGGCGGAGTCTTCCGGTCGGGTCATGCGCGTTTGTACCACGCGCGGCCCGTCCCCGACCGATCCGAGACTCCCGGCCGCGGCACGATGGGGCCCTACTTGACATGAATTTATATCAGGTATAACTTCGCACCAATGCGGTCGGCGTCGAAGTCCCGAGAGGGGGGCGAGCTCCACTCGATCGGAGCCGCTTCGGAGAGGCTGGGGGTCCATCCGCGGACCCTGATGGCCTACGAACGGATCGGGCTCGTGAAGCCCGCTCGACGCTCCACGCGGAGGCGTTTCTCGGACGACGAGCTGCGCTGGATCGCGTGTGTGCAGGAATTCAACCGGGAAGGCGGCATCAGCCTCCGAGGCCTGTCCGCGCTTCTTCGGTTCGTTCCCTGCTGGGCCGTGCGGCGAGAAATCGCCGCGAGGCACGATCTGGCTTGCTGCCCGCCGGCTTACCCGGCGCAGGCATGCCTCGATCGAGTGCGCGACGCGTATTCCGGCGAGGCGCTGGAAGACTGCCGAAGCTGCGGTGTGTACCGGTCGAATGTCGAGCCTTGCGACTCGGCGTTGGCCACCATCCCCGGTTGAGAGTCCGGACGAGAGAAGGAAGAGAATGGCCGAAGTCAAAGTGCCGACCCTGGAAGTGACGTCGGGCGCGTCGGCGAAGATGCACGAGATCCTCGAGAGCGAGAACATGTCCGGGAAGGGTGTGCGAATCTACGTCGAAGGCGGAGGCTGCTCCGGTTTCCAGTACGGTTTCGCGTTCGACGACCCCGGCGCCGCCGACTTTCGCATTCCGATGCAGGAAGGCTTCGATGTTCTCGTCGACACGTTCAGCATGAACTACCTTCGCGGCGCGACCGTCGACTTCATCGATACAGTCGAGGCGTCGGGCTTCAAGATCTCGAACCCGAATGCCACCGGCAGTTGTGGCTGTGGATCCTCGTTTTCGGCCTAGCGGGTGGTCCCGACGTGACACGAGGGCCCCCGCCGCGGCGGGGGCCTTCTTTTTTCAACCGAGTGCGTCATGGGGTGCGCGAGCCCACGGGGCGGACGAGAATGCGGATTCACTTGAGCCCGGAGCTTCACCGCGCGATCGGCGAGCACGGGGTCGACGCATATCCGCACGAGTGCTGCGGCGCGATGCTCGGTACGTCGGCTCCCGAGAAGACGGTCACGCGACTCATCCGGCTCGACAACGCCCGCTCGCCGGAAGACTCGCACAACCGCTTTCTCGTCACGGACCGCGATTACCGCCGCGTAGAGCGGGAGGCCGCCGCAGCCGACCTGGACCTGGTAGGGTTCTACCACTCGCATCCGGACCACCCCGCCCGTCCGTCGCAGTATGATCTGGACCACGCGATGCCGTGGTTCTCCTACGTGATCGTCGCGGTCGCGGAGGGGCGACCCGGAGAGATGACGTCATGGGTTCTCGCGGAAAGCCGTGCGCGTTTCGAGGAAGAGACCATCATGCCGAAGAACGGGTCCGGACCGGACGAAGAAGGAGCTTGAAGGATGCCCGTGAAGATCCTGATCCCCACGCCGCTGCGTCAATATGTCGGAGACCAGCGGGCCGTCGAGGTCAGCGGGACGACCGTCGCGGATGCCCTCGCCGATCTCGTGGCGCGACACGCGGCGATGCGCAAACATCTCTTCAACGATGAGGGAGACTTGCGCAGCTTCATCAACATCTACGTGAACGACGAGGACATCCGGCATCTGGAACGCGTCGGAACGTCGCTCGGCGCCGATGACGTGATCTCGATCATCCCGTCGGTCGCCGGAGGAAGGTAGGGTCATGGCCGAGCTCACGAGAGACGAGATCCTTCGCTACTCTCGACACCTCATCATGCCCGAAGTGGGTCTCCGGGGTCAGGAGAAGCTCAAGGACGCTCGGGTACTCTGCATCGGGACGGGCGGGCTCGGCTCGCCGCTCGGGCTCTACCTCGCCGCCGCCGGCGTGGGCACGCTCGGGCTCGTGGACTTCGATGTCGTCGACGAGTCCAATCTGCATCGTCAGATCATTCACGGCACGTCCGACGTCGGTAAGCGGAAGGTCCTTTCGGCCCAGGAGACGCTCGCCGACATCAATCCGAACGTGGAAGTAGTGGTGCACGAGCAGCGGCTCACTTCGGAGAACGCCCTCGACATCATGCGGGACTACGACGTCGTCGCCGACGGCACCGACAACTTCCCCACGCGCTACCTCGTCAACGACGCCTGCGTGATGCTGGGGCGCCCCAACGCCTACGGATCGATCTTCCGGTTCGAGGGACAGGCGTCGGTCTTCTGTCACCCCGACGGACCGTGTTATCGCTGCCTCTATCCGGAGCCGCCGCCACCCGGTCTCGTGCCGAGCTGCGCGGAGGGCGGCGTGCTCGGGATCTTGCCCGGCGTCGTCGGGCTGATCCAGGCGACAGAGGTGATCAAGCTCCTGCTCGGCGTCGGCGAGACGCTCGTGGGGAGGCTCGTCCTGTACGACGCGCTCTCGATGCGCTTCCGCGAGATGAGAGTGCGCAAGGATCCCGGGTGCCCGGTCTGTGGCGAGTCGCCGTCCGTCACCGAGCTCATCGATTACGAGCAGTTCTGCGGCGTGCCCGGCCTCGAGGAGCAGCAGAACGTCGCGGCGGAGTTCGAGATCGGTGCGCCGGAGCTCGCCGCCCGGCTCGAGGAGGGGGACGACGTCTTCATTCTCGACGTCCGCAACCCCGACGAATACGCGATCTGCCGGATCGACGGCTCCGAGCTCATTCCGCTGAACGAACTCCTCGAGGGCGTACACCAGCTCGATTCCGCCCGCGATATCGTCGTCCACTGCCACACCGGGATTCGTTCCGCGCAGGCGGTGAACTTCCTCCGTAGCATCGGATTCTCGAAAGTGAAGAACCTACGGGGTGGAATCGACGCGTGGGCGGACGAGGTCGACGAGAACGTCCCGCGCTACTAAAAGACGTCGTTGCAGTTGCGGACGGTCCCGCAGGGGGACGTACAGTTCACGAGATCGACCGTGCAGGTCTGGCCGTTCGCGGTGAATTCGCCCGTCGAGCATCCGTCGAACTCGACCTCGAGCGGGAAGCCCGTGAGGGGTCCGGTGAACCCCGTCGTGAATCCCGCGATCTCGTACAACCCGTGGGGAAATGGCGCGAATTCGAGCGGCGGTGCGTCATCACTGCAATCGTTCCTCAAAACCGGCCACGGCCACTCGTAAAGGAGATCGAGCTCTTCGACCAGAAGGAAGAAGTCCGCCCGGTTCTCCAGCCGCATCGTGCCCGTCTGGCTGAGGAGGCCGCTCACGATCCGACCCGCTCCGTCGTGGACGATATCGACGAGCTCGCAATGGATCCTGCCCGTCGTCGCCAGAACCGTCCCGCCGAACTGGGGCGGAAGAGTGTAGCCGACGCCGGGAGTGGCCGTGCCGTCATCGGGAAGGGTGATCGTGTAGCGAAGTGAGTCCGGCAGGGCGTCCGAGGTGTCGGGGATCGTGTGGAAGGTGATGGTCATCTCCCGGTTCACGGTGACCCGGAGGAAGCCGCCGCAAGTTTCGAAAAAGAACGGTGAGGCGAAGATGACGAAGCCCGGTGACAAGTGCGTGACGGTAAAGGTCGAATCGTCCTGTACGATGATCCGCTCGCCACCTCCGCTGGTGCACGATTCCGTGAAGATCGGCTGATTGGTGCCGCCGGCGAGAATGATTTCGAACACTTCGTCGGCCACGAGGTTCGTGTAATTGTACAGGGACAACGAAACCATCGCCGTGAAGAAGACGCTGTCGGGGTCGAGGAAGCCGTAATTCGGCCCCGCCACCTCGCCTCGCTGATCCTTGCATCCGCCGGATAATGCGATCGGCAGGAGAAAGGCGCCGACCAGAAGGCGGCGAATCGGGGACGGCAGCGACATGGACTCTCCTCGTAAACCCGGCAGTCTGCACGAGCTCCTCACACTTAACAAAACCCCCGCGAGATGTCCAGCGGGGCCCAGTGTCGTGGCCCGGATTGCCCCTGGCAAGGGGCCGACGGCATCGCTAGACTCGAACCCCGGGGAGACGCCATGTCCCTGATGAAGATCGCCCGCCTGGGCCATCCCGTTCTTCGTCGACGAACCGATCGTATGGACCCGGCCGATCTCGCGCGGCCCGAGATCCAGCGGTTCATCGACGACATGATCGAGACCATGCGCGACGCTCCCGGCGTCGGGCTGGCGGCGCCGCAGGTCCACGAATCGATCCGGCTATTCGTCATGGAGCCACCGGGGGACGAAGGGGAGTCGCGCGAGCTCCAGGTAGTCGTGAACCCGGTGCTCACGTTCCCTTCCGATGAGAAGATACGACTCTGGGAGGGGTGCCTCTCGATCCCGGGAATCCGCGGCGAGACGGAACGCTGGGCGGCCGTGGACGTGGAATGTCTCGACCGAGCGGGTCGACCCGTGCGCGTGTCGTTCGAGGGGTATCCGGCCGCGATCGTGCAGCACGAGACTGACCACCTGGACGGCATCCTGTTCCTCGCGCGGATGCCCGATCCCCTGGAGATCGCGTTCGAGGAGGAGTTCGCCCGCTTTGTTCGGGAGGAAGACGACGTGTGATACACTCCGGAGCGTCGGGTAGAGCCAATCGTCCGTCCGCAAGGAGGCTCCTCGTGCGACTCTTCTTCGCCATCGCGCTCTTGATCTGCTGGGCGGCCGCGGCCTCGGCGACGCCCTACTGGACTGCGGAGGACGCCGAGCGAGCCCGGCAACTCTCCGCTTCGCTCGAACGGCCGCAGCTTCCTCCGGTTCCGCGCGGCAGCTCCGATCCGCTCGATGACTTCGTCGCCGCCACTTGGTTCATCGCGTCGATGCAGGTGAGCGATTCCGCGAGCGCCGACTACGGAGGCATCCGCGAAGGTGAGCACTTGCCGGACGTCATCCAGACCGACAACACCTCGGAGTCGATCTGGATGTTCACGCGCTACTTCGAACTGACGGGCGACTCGGCGATTCTCCCGCACCTCAATGCGTCCTGGACGTACGTGAACAACTACCCCGCGCATTCGGAAGAGGGTAGCGACCTGCCGGGCACCGGGTACTACCGCCACTACAACTGTGGGTGGGCGCTTCGCGCGGGACAGAAATACGAAGAGGTGTTCTCCGATACCACGCACAAAGCGTACGTGGATTCGTGCGCTCGTTACCTCTCGGATCACAACCTGAATCTCGCGGGGTCCCCGTTCCACGTAAACGTCAACCCGCCCGTCCTCGCCTGGGCGGCCGGAAACCTCCGCTCGTACGGGGTGGCGGAGAACAACGCCGACTGGATGATGAAGGGATGGACACGCGGCAACCGCGTCAAGGGCTGGGTCGAGACTGACCCCACGATCCTCGGCGTGGAGGAGTGGGCGATGTCGGGCGGCGCGACCATGTGGGGGCTGCTCGAGTCTTACTTCGACGAGTTCCCGGACGAGGAAGCGGCCTGGGTCGCGACCTACGCGGCCTCAATGGACACCGTCGCGGATGCGGGGAGCTGGGAGAACGCCTGGCAGGCGTGGTACGCGCTCGGAGAGAAGCGACTCGAGGAGTCGACGGGCGACCCGATCTGGGGGACTCGCCATCTCGCGCTCACCGACTACCTGCTCGCCTTCGACGACACCGACAACGACGGCGGAATCATGGCGAACCCGGCCGATCTCGACACCGAGGATCAGGCCTGGGTGACGGCCTACCTCGGCTTCATGTGTCTCGAGCCTCTGATCCTGGAAGCGACCGCTGCTCCCGGCGTCGTGGTCGCGCAGCCTCCCGGCGCCCTTCTGCCGAACCGTCCGAACCCGTTCCGCCCGGCCACCACGATTCCCTTCCGGTTGCGCGAGCCCGGTCACGTCGCGCTCGACGTCGTCGGGGTCAGGGGCGAGAGGATCGCGCGGCTCGTGGACGGCCCGCTGCCGGCCGGCAGTCACGCCGTGCGATGGAACGGCCGCGACGACTCCCGGCGAGCCGTGGCCGCTGGCGTCTATTTCTACCGGCTCGTGTCGAACGGGCACCGCGAGTCACGCAAGATGGTGCTCTTGAAGTAGGCGCGACATCAGCGTCACCGGATGTAGCCGAGCGCCTCGAGCTCCCGGCGAATCTCGTCGTCGGCGTCCGTCGCGATCACCTCGCCGGATGTCTCACGCCTTCCGTAGCTCGGCACGTACGACACCGGGTGCTCCTTCAGCCAGGCCGGGTCCACGAGATCGGTGAGCACCACCCCTTCCATGTCGAGGGCCGCCGGTGCCCCGAGCAGGTGGAGGACGGTGGGGGCCACGTCCACGGCTCGGGCGCCTTCGAGCTGGGCGCCGCGTCGGAAGGGCCCGCCGCTCGCGATCAGGAGTCCGTTCATGCGGTGGTCGCCGGAATGGCCCTCCGGAACCGTGAACTCGGCGAGAGGGATCTCCGTACCGTCGAGGAAGGCGCTCGACCCCTCGAGAATCGGGGCGAACACCGCGGTGAGGAAGGGCCCCGTGCCGTCCGACTCGATCGAGAGTGCCTCGAACACGGGAGCGCCGGAGTCCAGGTGGACCTTCCCGAGGGCCGCCCGCGCCAACACGAGAGCGTCGGTGGGATTGCCCGCGCGCCCACCCGGGCGCAGGACCCGGATGGGGTTGATCGTCGGCGGCCCCGGATCGAGCACGACGCTCGCCGACGAATCCGCCGCTCCGCCTTCGGCCGACCGGAGGACGCAGAGGCCGGCGGCGGCGAGGAGTCGGTTCGGGTGGTACCACCGGCTTCGCTCGTTGTTCGTGAGGAAACCGTGATCGGAGAGAACGAGGATCGCAGTGTCGGGTTCCAACATCCCGAGCGTCTCGCCCACGAGCTCGTCGATGAAGTCGTAGTAGCGTTCGATCACTGCACCGAGGAGTCGTGCGTCCGAGGGCTCCAGGTCGTCGTAGATCCAGCTGGCGAGCCCGGGGCCGCGCCCCTGGGCGAGTCGATATTTCCAGAAGAGATGTTGCGTGTTGTCGGTGCCACGGAAGTAGAGTGCCGTCAGCGAGGGTTGTCCGCTCCGTAACGCGAGCCGCGTGGACTCCAGCGTCACGAGATCGTGGCGCACGACATCGTCGAGGATGCCGAGCGCCCGCCGAACCTGTCCCCATCGGGCGCTCCGCCACTCGTCGAAGTCGCCCCCGACGCGAGTGAATCGCGCGATCCCTCGGTCGGAGCGGAGGTCGACCGCCGCACGGACGGAGTCAACGGAGGCGGTCAGAGTCTCGGGATAGACTCGGCGGTCGAGACCGTCGAAATCGGCGCGGTCGGAGATCATGAGACCGGGCACCGGCTCTGCCGGCCACGTCACGTACCAGTTGACGAACGCCACCGTGAAACGCGCCGACTCGGCGATGTTCCAGAGCGCCGGGACCTCGCGGAGGTTCCCCGTGACGGGCACGTTGCGACCGTCGCGCCGCACGACGAAGTGTCGGATTCCGTGCTCACTCGGCAACATGCCGGTCGCGATGGACGTCCAGACGACGGGAGACTTCGGCGGGCGGATCGAGCGGAGGTCGCCCCGGGTTCCGTTCTCGACGAGCCGCGCGAGGTTGGGAAGGCGACCCTCCGAGAACGCCTCCTCGACGAGGTACCAGTCCAGCCCGTCGAGGCCGAGGATCGCGACCTTCACGCCGGTGTCCGCGCGGGTGGCGTCCTGCACGACGGGGCCGTCGGGCGAAGGCCGAGGGCGTCCCCCGTGGCCCCCGCGAAGGCGACCCACGCCAGGACTCCGAGAGCGGGACGTGGAAGCGCGCGATCGAGGAGGCGTCCGGTCGTCGCGGCGACTCCGACGACGACGATCCCCGTCGCCACGACGATACCCGCCCCGACGGCGAGAGGAAGCGCCCGGTGCCACCACACGGCACCGAATACGAACGCGTCCACGGCGCTGATCAACGCCGCGAGCGCCACGACCCGCCCGGTCGGGCGCGTGCGGAAGAAAGTGATTCCCAGCGTGATCCCGAGGACCGCCCCCAGCAGCGCGTGTCCGCCGACATAGGTGGCGAACGCCACCGCCTCCGTGTCCGTGCGAACGAGCGTCGCCTCGTCGATGCGTCCCGCGAGCGACCGGAAGATCGCGTTGAGAACGTCCGCGTAAATGTGGAACGTGGGCGAGCGCTCGAGGGCGAGCAGGAGCGCCCCTGCGGCGGCGCCACCGGCCAGGCCCTCCAGGCAGGCCCGGGCGATCACGGACGGCCGCCCGCTCATGGCGAGGAATCAGCGTCGGGGATGGTCGTCGGCCGGATGGGGCTTCTCCTCCGGAGCGTCCGACGGGGCGGGCTCCTCCGGAAGGAGGATATGGCGAAGCTCGTCGTGGGAAAAGTCGGGGAACGACCCGTGTTCCTGTCGCAGCTCCTCCGGCAGCTTCTCCAGAACTTCTTGGAGAGCTGTCCGCCCGCGACCGGTCACGATCCAGGCCGCGGGCGTGCGTCTCGACAGGTCCTCGCGGACGAAGAACGGCCACGCCATCCGCAGGTACATCTCGGCGCTGTCCCGTCGCGTGAGGACTCCCGAGATCTCGGGGATCGGCTGGAGCAACACGTCGGGGTCCTGGAGCACGTCGGGCAGGCGAAACACACGAAGCTGGTCGCAGCTCACCTGCCAGGCGCTCAACAGGTCGACCCGGTCGCGGAGCGCCCGCATGCGTCCTTCGCCGAACGATTCGAGGAGGACTCCGTGGCGGTACAACGTGACCCGTCCGTAGGGGAAGAACGACGGCTCGTGCTCGGCCGTCCAGCGCACCCAATGGGCCACGGCCGCATTCTCGAAGCGGCAAATTTCGAACAGAGGGCTGCGGTCGAAGTGGTCGTGGAGCGGCGGGGGGTCCAGCGCGAACGAAACGATCTGGTGGAACGTGAGGCCGCTCGGGTCGAGTACCGTGGGGTCGAACGTCGGTCGCGCGGCCATGCGTGTCTCCGGCTTGCGTGTACGTCAGAACTCGATCGGCACCCGATCCGCCTGCGCGATGAACGCCGCGAGAAGGTCGACCGCCGCCTGCACGTCCTTCTTGTGGCACATCTCGATCACCGAGTGCACGTAGCGGCACGGGATCGAAATACACCCGGCGGGAGCACCGCGCCCCGCCCGTTGAATTGCGGAGGTGTCGGTCCCGCCCTTCGGCAAGACTTCCATTTGGAAGGGGATACGCTTCTTCTCGGCCAGATCCCGCAAAGCGTCCACCACCCGGAAATCACAGACGACGCTCGAGTCCATGATCTTGATGGCGGCACCCTGCCCGAGTCGCGTGATCGCGTCCTGCTCGCTCGCGCCGGGCAGGTCATTTGCCAGCGTGACGTCCAGCGCGATCCCGAGATCCGGATTCAAATGCTGAGCCGCGACCTGCGCCCCCCGGATGCCGATCTCCTCTTGCGTCGTCGCGACGGCCACTACCTCGACGCCGTGACGTCGTGCTTTGCGTACTGCTTCGATCATCACGAAGCATCCGACCCGATCGTCGAGCGACTTCGTCGAGACCGAATCCCCGATCTGGACGAAGTCTCGCTCGCGGGTGATGAGGTCACCGACGCTCACGATTCTCTCGACTCGGGACTTCGTCATCCCGAGGTCGATGAACAGACTCTCGATCTTGGGCAGCTTCGTACGCTCCTCGGCGGCCATGATGTGCACGGGCTTGGAACCGATCAGTCCGAGCACGTCCTTCTTCCCGTGGACCCATACGCGCTGAGCCGTGAGCGTCTTGGCGTCGAAGCCTCCGAGGGTGGTGAACCGCAAGAATCCGTTGCTCTCGATGTGCGTGACCATGAGGCTGATCTCGTCCATGTGGGCGGAGAGCATCAGTCGTCGCGGCTCGCCTTTGCGCTTCGAGGCCAGCCGCGGCTTTCGGGTGGCGACGACATTGCCCATGCGATCCACGTCGATCTGGTCGACGAGCGGCTTCAGCTCCCGGACCATGATCTCGCGGATGCGCTCTTCCCGGCCTGGGCCTCCGGCGGTACGGCAGAGCTCGCTCAAAAGGTCGAGGTTCATCGACGGCTCCGGCGGTAGTCGCGAATGAGAAGCTCGAGGACCGTCTCGAAGACGGTCGGATAGCGAGAGAGGATAGTAGCGGGGGATCGGAGCCTGAGAAAGGGGTTTTCCGGCACCGTCAGTGACCTTGTGGCACCTCGCCCGCGGGCGGTCGCATGTCTTTCTCGTAAGTCGCGATGAAGCCCGGGATCCGATCGCGAAAATCGCCTTCGAGCGCGGCCTGGATGACGTCCCCCGGCAGGTCGGCGGCGAGGTTGAGACCGTTCAGGACCAGCAGCGTCGGCACGATGTCGAGCAACGACGCGTCCACGAATTGCCGGCCCGGGACGACGCCCACGCCGGCGATCACGAGTGCCCCGGTCTCCTTCATCTGCGCACTTTCCTGGAACTCGACCGCGCGGACGGCTTCGTCGACGAGGCAGCGCCCTCCCTGGAACAAGAGCGTGTCGTCGAGGTGCGCCGCGACGTCCGGTTTCACCGTCACGACCACGTTGCCCCACTCGTCGATCCGGGAGTTGAATGCGCGAAAGCCCCCTCGGTCGAGACGCGCCGTCTCGAAGAAACGCTGCACGCGTCCCTGGTTCCCCTCCTGTCCGGCCTTCATGCGAATGAAAGTCCGAGCGCCGACGTTCGTCGCCTCGACGGCGCCCTTGAGGCGCATCTGCTTGAGCACCGGCTCGACGCGCAGCGTCAGCGCCCGGCGGGCATCGTCGGACGCCGCCTCGGCACCGTGGTTCGACACGACGACCACCAGATCGTCCGTGGAAGTCTCGCGGAGGATCTTGCCGATGAACTCGTCGACGATGCGGTAGGAGTCGTGGACGCTCTCACCGTACCGGGCGATGTCGACCGGTGAGATTCCTTCGAAGTGCTCCGGTTCGTGGTATTTCCAGAAGTACGATTGGGCGACGTGGATGATGTTCGTCCAGTACGCGGCGAACGCGACCGGTCGCCGCCGCCGGAGCTCCACGAAGTAGTCGGAGTTGAGCTTGGCGTGCAGCTTCCGCTTGGTGAAGAGCTGCGCGGCATCCAGTGAACGCCCCCGGAGCGGGTCCAGCAGGATCTCGCCCCCGGCCTGAATCAGGGTGCTGAGCCGGGCACCGTAACGGATACCCTGAAACGCGTAGCGACAGTAGCGACCCCACGTGCGGCGTTGGCGCGTCTTCTCGTTCATTGCGAGCTCGCGGATGAAGCCGAGCTGATAGGGGTGGGTCTCCGTCCCGACGTCGGACATCGCCGGCACGATGAATCCGTCCACGGGAGCTGGCGGCCATGTCACCGGCCAGCCGAACAGGCCGATCGACCAGCCGCGATCCTCGAGGATCTCCCAGATGCGGCGGGCTTTGATGTCGCGGGCGGTCGCGGCGAAGCTCATCACGCCGTGCTCCGACGATTCCTTGCCGGTCGCGACCGACGTCCAGACGACCGGCGGCATGAGGGGCCGCGTGGATCGCACGTCGCCCCAAGCGCCACGCCGGCGGAGGTTCTCGAGGTTCGGCATCTCCCCGCGCTCGATCAGGTCCTCCGCCACGCTCCACGACAGTCCGGGAAACGCGAGCACGAGGACGCGAGATCCCTGACCCTGGCCGCGTCCCCAGTCGGTGGCCCCCGACACGATGACGGTCACCGGCAGCGCGACGAGGAAAGCCCACGCCCACGGCCAGGCGCCGCGTGCGATGCGGCGGATCGTCTGGCCCACGACCCACGCCAACGTCACCGCCACGAGGATCGTTCCGCCGAACCGGATCGTTTCGGGCGACCAGAACATGCCGAGGTACGGAGGCAGGAACGGCAGCGTGCCGAAGAAGACCGCGAAACCCGCCAACGATGCCCAGAGAAGGCGATACGCGCGAAGCGGAGCTTCGGTGGAGCCGAACCGGGCGAGCTTCTGAAGCAGATGTCCGACGATCGCGCCGAGGACGGCGCCGACGGCGAGCGGAAGGACGAGGAACAGGAGTATCCCGATCGGTAGAGCGTCGATGAAACGAGGATTGAGGAGCAGACAGGCTGCGGCACAAACCGACGAGAAGACCAGGGCGAGGGCCATCCCCGTGCGGACGTGGTGCCTCAATGCGATCTCCTGCAGCGATTCGTCCACGGGGAAGTCGGGCCAGTAGAAAAGGTTATCGAAATCGTGGCGCAAGAGTCAAGAAAGCCCCCTCGGGGCCTTCTACCCCCTCAGTCCTCGGCTCGAAACGGCTCGTAGTGGAGCGCCCCGGGGAGTCTCCAGGCGCGCGCCGAGAGGGACTCCCGGGCCTCCCGGACGAGATCGGTCACCACGGCGAAGCCCACGTCGCCGGAGAGAAGAAGATCCAGGAGCGTCTCCCTCTCCGGGTAATGGACGAGCGTCACCTTGCCGTCCTCTTCGATCTCGGCCAGTCGACGGGCGACGGCGAGCGCCTCGCGGAAGCCGCCGAGATCGTCGACGAGTTGGCGCTCCAGCGCCTGCCGCCCGGTCCAGACCTTCCCGCGGCCCGACTCGTCTACGTCATCGGCGGGGAGCCCCCGATCCTGGGCGATGTCGTCGATCCACTCTCGGTAGCGCGCCCAGTGCTCTTCGGCGATGCGCTCCCGCTGTTCCACTGTGAAGTCGTGAAGCTCGGAGAGGAGGAAGGCGTTCGGCGCGAACGCGATCTCGTCGAACGTGAATCCGAGCTTCTCCCAGAATCCGCGGATGTTGAACTTGCCCGTGATCGAGCCGATCGCCCCCGTGATCCCACTGGCCGCGCAGACGATGTGGCTCGCGGGGGAGCTCATCATGTAACCGCCGGATGCGGCGTGATCCGCGATCGAAACGACGACCG
>JALGZO010000171.1 GCA_025774865.1 bacterium
TCATCCGGAGGTCGCCGCATGTTCTGTCGATTCCCAGTCGCCACGACGGTGATCCTCGCCGCGTGGCTCGCATCGAGTCCCGCGTTCGGCGCTCCCGGCGCGGTCTGGTCCGAGCACCATCCCCGCGACAAGTTCGTCGGCGACGAGGCACTACGCGACGTACGGGACCCCCTCGCGAATCACCGGGCGCGTGCGGATCGATCGAACGTCCTTCGCGGCAACTTCGAGAACTGTCCCCATGATTACGACGTACTTCACTACGATCTGAGCTTTTACGAGCTCAACGAACTGGCTGGCGCCCTCGACGCGGTGGTGGTGATCGATTTCGAGTCTCGCGTCGACAACCTGGCTTCGATCGATCTCGACCTCACGTCGCAGCTGACGGTGTCCAGCGTGCTCCTGGACTCCACGACCCCGCTCGCGTTCAGCCACGTCGGCGACGTGCTGAACGTGCAGTTCGTCGCGCTGCCCGACTCCGGGGACGTCGTCTCGATCGACGTGGCGTACTCCGGGCCGCCTTGGAACGAAGGTGGCGGTGGGTTCGGCGGCTTCTGGTTTCAGCTCGTGCCCAAGAACGCGTTCTCGATGGGAGTGGGCCTCAATGCCGACCCCCCTTCGATGGGGCGCGCGTGGTTCCCGGGCTGGGACTGGCCGTGCGACAAGGCGACGGTCTCGCTTCACATCGAGACGAACTTCAACCGCGTCGGCGTGGGAAACGGCACGCTCGTGGGCAAGGATTCCACCGCCACTCACCACACGTGGCACTGGCAGCACGACTACCAGATATCCACCTATCTCATCGCCGTGTCGGTCGCGAAGTACCAGGTACTTTCCGACTCGATCGTCACCGACCCTCGCATCGACGTCTATCACCACCCGCAGGTCGCGGCGGAAGCACCGGTCAGTTTTCAGTACACGGACTTGATGATGGAAGCGTTCGAAACACGCCTCGGGCCGTACCCCTTCCAAGAGTTCCGATTCATGACCACGACGAAGGGGGACATGGAGCATCAGACCAGCGTGAGTCACCTGTACACGCTGGTGAACGGGACGAACTCCTTCGACGATATTCTCGCGCACGAGATGGCACACATGTGGTTCGGAGATTGTGTCACCTACGGCGATTGGCGGGACGTCTGGCTTTCCGAAGGTTTCGCGACCTACGGTGAGGCGGCGTTCCGCGAATACCAGAGCGGTACCGCCGAGTACCACTGGTACATGTCGAACCTCGTCATGAACCGAGTGATCAACTCGGGGGTGACCGACGGCGTGTACGATCCGTCGTTTAAGTGGGGCGTCGAGGCGTACGAGAAGGGTGCGAGCGTGCTTCACATGCTGCGAGGCATCCTCGACGACGACGTACTCTTCTGGCAGGTGCTGCAGGACTACCACGGGAACCACGCGTACGGAAACGCGGTGACCACCGATTTCCTGGCCGACGTCGCCGCCACCGTCGGCCAGGACATGTCCTGGTTCTTCGATCCGTGGCTCTACGGAACCGGACACCCCGTCTACGAGTACGGCTGGTCGTGGGATGATGTGGGCGGCGGTCAGTATCAGGTGGACGTCACGATTCGCCAGGTCCAGGGCACCGGAACGCTCTTCGATGTCCCTCTCGACTTCCGCGTCCACACGGTTGCGGGGGACGAGGACTTCTCGGAGCGCATCGATCTGGCGGAGGAGACTGTCTCCTTCGTCGTGTCCGACGTTCCGACGGGATTGACCGTCGACCCGGACGATTGGGTGCTCGACGAGCAGCAGCTCGCCCCGACCTCGGTCGACTTCGGTCCCGACATCGCGGCGGCGCAGGCGCTGTCGCTCAAGGTACCGCGGCCGAACCCGTTCCGGATCCGAACCGAGATTCGATACTACGTGCCGACGACGGGTCCGATCGCGCTCGTCATTCACGATGTGGCCGGTCGCAAGGTCCGATCGCTCGTGGACGGTCCCGAGTCCGCCGGCTCCCGTAAGGTCTGGTGGGACCGGCGTACCGAGGACGGCACAAAAGTCGCCGCCGGAGTCTACTATTTGCGCCTCGAGGCCGCGGAGGGGACGCGCACCGAGAAGGTGGTGGTCCTCGACTGAGGTCGGATGCGGTATGATGCCGGGGCTCGAAGGGACCTCCCCCGAGCGCGACGAGAGGAGGTGAGTCGTGTCCGAGGCATCGGAAGCGAAGTCCGAACCGCGCTGGTGGTGCAACTTCTGCGGTTACAAGACGGACGACCGCGACGCCTACCTCGCCCACAGCTGTCGCGAGGTCCTCGAGAGCCAGGGGAAGCCTCCGGGCTCCGGAACCCAACGCCACTGCGGCTGATCACGGCGTTACCCCCGACCGGACGCCCGGCGGGCCGGAAGCAGCCGGCCTTCGTCGACTGCATGTCAATGTCAGAGGAGCGAATATGACTGGGGAATACGCGCACCCGGAGACCCTCGTCGACGTGACGTGGGTGCAGGACAATCTCGGGACTGCGAACGTGAGGCTCGTCGAGGTGGATGTGGATCCGTCCCTCTACGAGAAGGGACACGTTGAAGGTGCAGTGGGCTGGAACTGGGAGACGGATCTCTGCGATCCCGTGCGGCGCGACGTCCTCGCGCGGGAGGACTTCGAAAAGCTCTGCTCCGCGGCCGGGATCACGCCCGACACCACCGTCGTTCTGTACGGTGACTCCAACAACTGGTTCGCGTGCTGGGCGTTGTGGGAGTTCAAGCTCTATGGACATCGGGACGTGCGGCTGATGAACGGTGGGCGGGTCAAGTGGGAGAAAGAGGGTCTCCCGTACGTGACCGACGTCCCTGCGCATGAGAAGTCGAGCTACCGCGCGGGGCAGCCCGATCCGGATCTGCGCGCCTTCCGCCCGGAGGTCGAGGAGCGCGTCGCCGGCCGGGAAGTCAATCTCGTGGATGTACGATCGCCCGACGAGTTCACCGGCAAGATCATCGCTCCTCCGGGATTGATGGAGACGGCGCAGCGCGCTGGGCACATTCCGGGCGCGGTCAACGTGCCTTGGGCGATGGCGGCTCGGGAGGATGGCACGTTCAAGTCGGTGGCGGAGCTCAAGGAGCTGTACGACGATGCGGGCGTGATTCCCGCGCGGGACACGATCGCGTACTGCCGGATCGGAGAGCGCTCCTCTCACACCTGGTTCGTTCTCAAGTACCTGTTGGGCTACGACAACGTGAAGAACTACGACGGCTCGTGGACCGAGTGGGGGAACATCGTGGGGGCGCCGATCGAGAGGTGACGGCCCGTCAGCGGGAACCCGCCCCCGGGTCGCCTCGCTGCAGAGCCGCGCGGGCGATGTCGCCGAAGCGTCCGTCCGGATCGAGCTCGAGAAGCCGCCGCCAGTGGGCGGCGGCTTCGTCGTACCGGCCGAGTCGTTCGTAGATCTGAGCGATGCTCACGTGGCATCCCGTCGCCCGCGGGCGGATCTGCAGCGCCTCGTCGAGGAGGACCAGGGCCGGCTCGAACCGCTCGTCATTGACCAGAAGCTGAGCCAGGGCCTTGCGCGCTTCGACCGAGCGGGGATTCGCGGCGAGCGCTCCGGCCAGCGCCTCCTCTGCGCCGGCCCGGTTCTCCAGCTGCTTCTCGACGTTGGCCAGCTCCAGGTGGACGAGCTCCGGGCATCGCCCGGTGGCCACCGCTTCCCGAAACGTGGCCCGTGCTTCTTCGAGGCGCCCCGCGTCGCGCAACGCGCGAGCCAGGTGCTCGAGAGCGAAGCGGTTCGCGGGTTCCTCCTCGACGACCCGGCGAAGAGTGTCGACCGCCTCGCTCGGCCTCGCGTCGCGCAGCAACGTCAACCCGAGATTGATGCTGTCCACGATGGCCAGACGCAGATGAGGATCAGCCCCGGTTCGAAATGCGCGATCCCCGTCGACCTGGTGATCGTCGGTGCCACCCGCGACGTAGCCGAGCGATCGCAGCGCCTCCGCCTCGTCTGCGGACAGGTCTCGCGGGGCTGCCCGGAACGCCGTCGCCTCTTGCTTCGCCCATTCCTCCTCGAGGCCCTCCTTCAGGTCGGCCACGATCTCGGGGTGAGCGGCGGCGACGTTACGGACCTCGCCGGGATCGTCCACGATTCGATAGAGGCGATCCGAAGGTCCGGTGATGAGACGCCATCCGTTCTCCTCGCGACTGCGCAGCCCCGACCACCCGAAGTTGAAGTACGGATACAGGGTCTCTGCGTGCACGGGGGTCGGAGGGTCCGTCAGCTCCGGGGCGCTTCCGGGGTTGAGCTCGGGATCGAGGCCGAGGAGCGCGAGCAGGGTCGCGGGGATTCGCTCCACGGACACCGGGGCGGCCACGAAGTCCGGCTCGTAGCTCCCCGTTCGAACCAGGATCGGGACACGGATCGTGGTGGTGTGAATGAGCGCTCCGTGTGTCGACTCGTCGTGGTCGGACAACCCCTCTCCGTGGTCGGACGTCACCACGAGGCGGAGCTCGCGGCTCGTTCTTCGCCTCCGCAACGTCTCGAGCAGTCGCCCGACCTGCTGATCGACGAACGCGACCTCGGCGCGGTAGGGGTCCCCGGGGTGGACGGACGGCCACGGAGGGGGCGCAGCGTAGTCCGCGTGCGGATCGAAGAAGTGCACCCAGAGAAAGAGCGGCACCTCGTGCTCCGGCGGCGGTCCCTTGCGTCCTTCGAACCACGGCTCCAGGCGATGGAGGGTCGTGTCAGCGGAGCGCTGCCGCATGCCGCCGAGCGCGTCGTCGCGAAGACCCAGCGCGCTGTCGTAGTGGTCGAATCCGCGGTTGAGTCCGAACCTCGCGAGCAACGGAAACGCGCTCACGAATGCAGCCGTCGACCAACCGTGGGCGCTGAGCCCAGCGTCACGCCGGCGGCCGGATCCAGACGGAAGATGCCGTTGTCGCGGACGCCGTGCGCCGCGGGTGGCAACCCCGTCATGATGGATGTGTGGGAAGGCAACGTGATCGGGGCCGGCGCCCTCCCTTCGAACGCGAGCGTACCACCGCGGGCGAGACGATCGAGGTGGGGCGTGCGCGCCTGCGGATCGCCGAGTGAACCCCAGCGGTCGCCCCGCAGCGTGTCGATGGTGAGAAGCAGCGCGTCGGCCTGGGGTACGTCGGTTCGCGAGCAGCCGAACGGGAGGAGCGCGACGAAGAGGAGCAGAGCCGGACGCTGGCGGCGGGGGCGGCGAAGTGCGGTCAAGCGTGGCTCCCCAGGCGGATGCTCCGGTCGGGACCCGCCCCGGATGGCGGAACGATCAGAAAGGTAGGGATCGGGCGTCGCGAGTCAAGGTGGGAGTCTTCCCGCGGCGCTTCTCCTCGCGTATCCTGGCGCCGAGCCATTCCCCGGGAGTCGAAATGTCGCCAGTGCGCCGCCGCCAGACGCCGACCGTCCGGATCGGCCCGGTGCCGGTCGGGTCGGATCACCCGATCGTCGTCCAGTCGATGACGAATACGGACACCGCCGACGCGGCGGCCACGGCGGAGCAGGTCAGACTCCTCGCGGAGGCCGGTTCGGAGATCGTTCGCATCACGGTCAACACGCGGGCGGCCGCCGAGAGGGTTCCCGAGATCGCCTCTCGCCTGAGGGACGCCGGGGAGGGCGACGTGCCGCTCATCGGCGACTTTCACTTCAACGGTCACGTCCTGCTGCGGGAGTATCCTGAGTGTGCGGATGAGCTGGCCAAGTACCGGATCAATCCCGGCAACGTGGGATCGGGCCAGCGGCACGACGAGAACTTCGCGACGATGATCCGGGTCGCGATCGACCACGGGAAGCCCGTCCGCATCGGCGTGAACTGGGGGTCGCTCGACCAGGAGCTCCTCACGCAGAGGATGGACGAGAACTCGCATCGCTCGGAGCCGCACGCCGCGCGCGACGTGATGCTCGACACGATGGTGGAAAGCGCTTTGCGGTCGGCCGAGCGCGCCGAAGAGATCGGGCTCGCGCACGATCACATCGTGCTCTCCGTGAAGATGTCCGGGGTGCAGGACGTGATCGACGCGTACGAGCGGCTCGCGACCGCGACTGACCTGCCCCTGCACGTCGGTCTCACCGAGGCGGGGCTCGGCGCGCGCGCGGTCGTGACGACGACGGCGGCGCTCTCCGTCTTGCTGCAGCGCGGCATCGGGGACACCGTCCGCGCGAGCCTCACCCCGAGCCCGGGAGGTGATCGCGCCGAGGAAGTGCGGCTCTGCCGGTACGTCCTCCAGGCGCTCGGCTTCCGCCACTTCGCACCGCAGGTGGCGGCGTGCCCCGGCTGCGGGCGAACGACTAGCACGCTGTTCCAATCCATGGCGGAAGAGATCCAGGGGTGGTTGGAGGAGCGCATGCCCGAATGGAAGTCTCGGTACCCGGGAGTCGAAGAGCTGCGGGTCGCCGTGATGGGTTGCATCGTCAACGGGCCGGGCGAGTCCAAGCACGCGCACGTCGGAATCTCGCTCCCGGGGACCGGTGAGGCGCCGAAGGCACCGGTCTTCGTCGACGGTGAGAAGCGCACGACCCTTCAAGGACCGGAGATCGTCCACGATTTTCTGGCCCTTCTGGACGAGTACGTGGAAGCGCGCTACGGCGGGGCACTCTCCGGGGTCCACGAGGACTGAGCCGACCACCGGTTCAGCGCGGCTCGAACAAGCTCCGCTGCCGCGGTCGCGACGGGAACCCCAGCTTTCCCAGGATTTCCTCCACCCAGCCCTCCGGATCGTCCGGATCGAGCTCGTGCGCGGTCACTCCGAGATCGCGGATGAGATCTTCCAGGGTCACGTCGATCTCGCGTTGAAACACGAGATCCGTGTCGCGGGTTCCGTCGAACCGAGGAGGCTGCCAGAGCGGGACTTTGAACAGGGCGCCGTAGGTGTCGCACCAGCGGCGCACCCACGGGTCGAGCTCCGCGCGTCGCCCCACGGCATGCACGAGGTACGCGTAGTTGTCGAGGATCGAGCGATCGCAGACGACGACTTCCGAGCCGTTGGCTGCCCCGATCTCACGCGTGCACTGGGTGTGAAGAATCCACGATTGGGCGTCGAGCGTCGTGTCGCGATTGAGCGGCAGGGGGCAGTCTCGGGCGACCTCTTTCACGAGGTCCACCTGGAGGTCCAGACGCTTGAGCTTCGCGGCCAGCTCGAAGCACAGAGTGGTCTTTCCGACACCGTGGGTGCCGATGAGTGCGATCTTCACGGCGGCTCCGAGGATGCGTGGAGCCGAGGTTAGCGCGTCGACAGGGACCGGCCAAGCGCAGACTCCGGGCCCCGGCGGGGCGGGCGCGGGGTCGGAGCCCCGCGCCGCCCGGCCCTCAGTCGTAGTACTCGGTGCCCAGGTGCGTGATGAGGGTTTCCCCCTTGAGGTGCCGGAGCGTGTTCTTCAACTTCATCAGCTGAATGAACAGGTCGTGCTCCGCGTAGAGCCCCGGTGCGGTTTGCGGGCTCTTGAAGTAGAAGGAGAGCCACTCCTGGATGCCGCTCATTCCGGAGCGGTGCGCCAGGTCGAGAAACAGCGCGAGGTCCAGGACGATGGGCGCGGCCAGGATCGAGTCGCGGCACAGGAAGTCGACTTTGATCTGCATCGGGTAACCGAGCCACCCGAAGATGTCGATGTTGTCCCAGCCCTCCTTGTTGTCTCCTCGCGGCGGATAGTAGTTGATGCGCACCTTGTGGTGGATCTCTCCGTACAAGTCCGGATAGAGGTGCGGCTGCAGAATGTGATCGAGCACACTCAGCTTCGATTGCTCCTTCGTCTTGAACGACTCGGGATCGTCGAGCACTTCGCCGTCGCGGTTGCCGAGAATGTTCGTCGAGAACCACCCGTTCACTCCGAGAAGCCGCGCCTTGAAGCCGGGCGCGAGAATCGTCTTCATGAGAGTCTGACCGGTCTTGAAGTCCTTGCCGCCGATCGGAATTCCCTCACGCTTCGCAAGCTCGACGAGCGCGGGCGTATCGCAGGTCAGGTTGGGGGCCCCGTTCGCGAAGGGCGTCCCGGTCTTGATGGCCGCGTACGCGTACACCATGCTGGGCGAGATGTCGGGGTCGTTTTCCATGAGCCCGAGCTCGAACGCGTCGATCGTCTCGTGGACCGGCTTGGTCTCCATGAAGATCTCGGTCGAGCCGCACCACACCATCACGGTACGGTTGCAGCCGTTCGCCTTCTTGAACCGCTCGATGTCGTCGATCAAGAGACGAGCCTTCTCCATCCAGGACTCGCCGCCTTTCACGTGCGTGCCGTGCAGCTTCTTCACGTAGCGCTGGTCGAACACGGCTGGCCAGGGTCGGATCTTCTCGAGCTGCGGTCGCAGATCCTCCAGTAGGTCCTTGTCCAGCACGCCGGACCGTCGAGCCGCCGTGTACACGTCTTCGTCGAAGATGTCCCAGCCGCCGCACACGATGTCGTCGAGGTCCGCCAGCGGCACGAAGTCCTTGATCCTCGGAGAGCGGTCCTCGGTGCGCTGGCCGAGGCGGATCGTCCCCATCTGGGTCAGCGACCCGATCGGGGCGCCGAGCCCGGCCTTCACGGCCTCGATACCAGCGATGAACGTCGTGGCGACGGCGCCCATGCCCGGGAGCAGGACGCCGAGTTTCCCTCCGGTAGGTCGAATGTCGGCGCTCACGATTCACTCCTTCGGTTTTGGAGAAGGCTCCCCGATCGCTTTGATTGCGGACGGTCGGCCTCGTTCCCTCTTCCGGAGAGCAAGTTAGGGTTCCGCACCACGATTCGTCCAGTCAATTATACTTGTCAGAATGATTAGGATTACTTATCATTCGCGAATGGACATCCGCTCCGTTCGCTACTTCCTCGCTGTCGCCGAAGAGCGCTCGTTTCGCCGGGCGGCCGAGCGGGTCGGTGTGAGCCAGCCCGCGATCTCGCAGGGTATCCGGTTGCTCGAGGACGATCTCGGGACGCGTCTCTTCGACCGGGTGTCCTCACGGACCTCGCTCACCCCCGACGGTCAGCTCTTCTTGGAGCCCGCCCGCCGGGTGGTCGAGGAGTTCGACGGGCTCCGCGGTCATCTCGACCGCAGCCGCGGAGTCGTGCGAGGCCGCCTCGAGATCGGGACGACGGACGTCGCGAGCATCTACGTCTTGCCGAAGGTCTATCGGCGATTCCGCCGGAAGTATCCGGAGGCGGAGCTGTCGGTTCACGTGGAGGGGACGGAGTCACTGATCCGCCAGCTTCGTGAGCGGACGATCGAGATCGCGATCGTGACCCTGGCCGTCGGCGATCGAGAGGCGGATGTGCCTGAGCAATTCGTGGCGGATCCGCTCTTCCGCGAGGAGCTGTCCGTCATCGTGTCACGCAACCATCCGCTCGCGGACCGCCGTCGAATCGAACTCGCCGACCTGGCGGATACCCCGTTTCTGTCATTCAAAGAGGGTTCCGTGACGCGGCAGGGCGTCGATGCGGTGTTCGGCGAGAGCGATGTCTTCCCGCGCGTCGCGATGGAGATGTCGAGTCCGGAGGCGATCAAGAAACTCGTCGAGGTCGGGGTGGGAGCGAGTGTCCTGCCCGCCCAGTCAGTCCGGGCGGAGGTCCGCTCCGGCGCCCTCGTTGTCCTGCCCGTGCCGGGAGCGCGTCTGACGCGAGTTCTCGGGGTCGTTTGCGCCCGCGGTCGGACACCGTCACCGGGTGCCGCGGCCTTTCTCGAGCTCGTCGAGTCGATCCGGAACATTCCACGTGCTGAAGCCTGATGACGGCTCCACGGACCCGAGACCGGTCGCTCGATATGATCTAGAATGCCTTCTCCTCGTTTCCGGGGATGGGGCATGGCCGACAACGACCAGCGCGCTGACGCGACCGACACGGCGAACGCGGGCGAGCCGCAGACCGACGACTCCGCCGCGTTCGGGCCCGCTTTCCGCCTGGGTATTTTGATGGTTCTCGTCACCGCGGCCGCGATCTTCCTGCTGGGCGGCGGCGCGACGAATTTCCGGCCCGTCCCGCGGGATCTCGTCGCCCCCGATACTCCGCTTCCCGTCGGCCTCGAGCCGGAAGGCGTGCACGATACGCCGCCCACGATGTTCCGGTGGACCCCGGGCGGCCAGGACGTGGATCTGTCGCAATTGCTGCTCTACCGCGGGAATCGATCCCGGATCTGGCAGTCCGCGCCGGTCCAGGGGTCCGAGCTCGAGATTCCGTTGGCCGCGTACCAGGACATTCCCGCCGGCGAGACCCTCTACTGGAGAGTCCGCGAAGTCCGCCGGGGCAAGGCCCGCGCATCCTCCGCCCGCGTGGCGTTCTGGTATCAGCTCGACTCGCAGGGTCGCGGCCCCGGCGAGGGCGTCGTCACCGACATCCTTCGCCAATAGCCGGCACGCTCATTTCGGGTCTGGGCGCGACCGATCCCCCGGTCGGGAGGTGCCGTGGTCCCGTTCCTGTGGCTAGACTTGGTGGTACTCGCAGTCTGCTCTTTGGTCGCCATGCTCGATCTGGACGTGGAATTCAGGGAGCTCCCGATCGGGCGTCCCATCTACGGCTTCTTCGTCCTGGTCGGGCTCGTCGGCCTTTACTCCGTGGCACTGCGCGAGGGAGCGATCCCGCTGCCCGGCTGGGGCGTGATGGCGTTCGCGGCTTTCTACCTCCCGTTCCTTTCTCGGGCGTTCATCGATCTGGAGACCACGGACCGTCTGGCTCGCGCGGAGCTGGAGGAGCTCCTGGTCCGGCGCGAGCTGGGCGAACTCTCCCGGACGTTTGGCCGCGAGGTGGTGCGAGTGGGGAGGCGACGGCTCCGTCTCCACTGGGAGGGCCGATGGGAGGGGGAGGCGGTCGTCGTCCATCTCAACGTGCATCCGAGTCTCCTCCCGGTCACGGTCTCCCGACCTCACGTCGCCCGAATCGAGAGCAAGGAGCACCTCGCGTGGATCCGTGAAGAGATTCGCGTGCGGCGCGAGCGCGAACGGAGCGGCCAATCCTGATCCAGATCAGATGTCTCCGCCGGAGCCGGTGGGCAGAAACGTCCGAGAGGGGAAGTCGCCTTCGATCGTGACGCGGTCGAGAATCGTCTCAGCCGCGACGCGGCCCGCCACCCAGGTCGTCATTCGGAACGGGAACCACACGCCGTCGACGTCCCGGAAGTCGGACGACTCGGTCACGAACTCGAGCGGTCCATCCTCGATCACGCCGCGCGTGCGCTTGATCCGGCCCGTGTCCGCGTCGATCTCGTAGATCATGTGCAGGCTGCCCGCCCATTGCCGGCGGAACCGCAACCATCCCTCATCCGAGATCCCGTCGGGCTCGAGGTCTGCGACCTCGGTCGCGACGATCTCGAAAGGTGCCGCCAGTCGGTGGTATTGCAGGCGAACGGACGATGCCATGCTCCGATCAGAAGGCCGCTGTCGGCGCCGACCCCCGTTCCAGGCGAGCTTGCCCGAGAGAATCCGTGTCTCCGATCGGTTGGGATAGTCGATCTCGACACGCAGCGCTCCGTCGAGCGACAGCGAAAGCTTCAGGGTACCGTTGACTCCGTCCGATACGGAATGAACCTTCCCTCGAGCCCGGAACCCGGGGCACTCGGTCAAGGCGGTGAGACCGCCGTACGCGTCACCCACTTTCTCCAGGAGGGCGCCGACGTCGGGCGCGTCGGAAGGGGTGTCGGCCGACAAGGCACGATCGGGGAGGAGCGAGCAGGTCGAGACCAGAACGGCGACGGCGGTGAGGGCGGAGCGTCGGGTCAGCACGGGCACCTCCGAGACCTTCCAGTCTACATGATCTCTCGACAGTCGCGGGGGTGCGCACGCGTTCTTGCGCATCGGGGCGGGAACGAAGATGCTCCCGGCGGCACGGAGGGCAGGATGTCGATCTTTCGGGGATGGGGCGGAGCGGCGCTCGTCACGGGGGCGAGCGGCGGAATCGGACTGGAGCTGGCGAGATCACTGGCCGAACGCGGCTTCGACCTGATTCTCGTCGCCCGTTCGCTGGGGAAGCTCGAGCGCATCGCGATGAAGCTCAAAGTCACCCATCACGTGCGCGTCCACGTCGTGAAAGCGGATCTGTCCGAGCCTGACGCCGCCGAGCATTTGATGGCCGAGCTCCGAACGATCGACCTCGACATCGACGTCCTCGTGAACAACGCCGGGTTCGGGATCTACGGTCGTTTCCCGGCGCGGGGCCCCGAACGTGAGACCGAGATGATTCGGCTCAACGTGATGACGCCGACTGGACTCGTCGCGCGTCTTCTGCCCGGCATGATCCGGCGACGACGCGGCATGATCTTGAACGTGGCATCGACGGCCGGGTTCGCGCCGGTGCCGCTCCTCGGAACCTATGCGGGCACCAAGGCGTTTCTCCTGCACTGGACTCTATCCCTCGCCGAGGAGCTCGAGGGGACCGGCGTTCGGGCCGCCGTCCTCTGTCCCGGCTCCACCCGGACGAATTTCCACGCGGTTTCCGGGGCCGGCGAACGACGCCCCCCCGATGCCCTGCGACAGGACGCCTCCGACGTCGCCCGTGAGTGCCTGCGAGGTCTCGACCGCGGAAAGAAGGTGATCGTGAGCGGGTCGGTCAATCGGATCCACGCTCGCGTCGCGCGGTTGGTTCCGCCGGCCTTCGCCGCCCGCCTCGCGTGGAAATGGATGCGCCGCCGCGAGCGGCGGCGCTAGCCGGCGGGGCGCCAGGACTCCGGCAGCTGTACGATGCGCAGTACCCGGTGTATCGGGCTCATCGAGTAGAGAACGAGCACGCGGGATCGATCCGGGACGACGTAGTTGTAGTAGAACCCGACGCCTTGTCCGACATCGAAGGAACGCCGGTACTGCAGATCGCGGGGAAGGGGATCGAGCTCGTCGTAGAATCCCCCCGAACGATCCCACCGCTCCTGCAAGAGTCGTGCGAATTCAGGCGGCGGGGCGGGAAGGGGAGCGAGCTCGATGTGGTCTGCGTCGAGGATCGATTGCGCGCCGCCCTGACCCGTGATGAGCACGAGAGAGCGGTCGAGCACGGCCACGTACTCGATCTCGTCGTGGACCAGGATCCATTCGTCGCCGACGCGAAGATAGAGCTCCGGGCGCTCGCCGAAGAGCTCCGACACCACCGGGTCCCGCTGGCCGCGCTGAGTCCAGTGGGCGTCAAGCCGTCCCAGGAGCTCCCCGAGCTCGCGGGGCGAGGTCGCGCCGGATCCGACGGCGAGTCGACGGGCGAGAGCGAGCCGGCGTTCGTCCTCGTGGATCAGCAGACTCTCGCGGGACTTGCGAATCTCGGCGAGCTCGCCGTCGTAGAGAGGCCAGACGGCTGCCTCCTCCTGTCCGGACCAGGTTCCGTGGTACGCCCCTTTCTGCTTCCAGCGGAAGCGTCGACCGTCCCGCCGGCCCGTGAACGGTTTGCGTGGAATGAACTGGGACGTGACCACGTCGTAGATCCAGTGATAGGTGTGCCAGTCTCCAGTGAGCGCGAAGAGAAAGTCGGGTTTGACGGTCTCTAGCAAAAAGTAGCGACCGGACGAGTCCCAGCCTCCGAGCCGGGCGGCGCGGCCTTGCGAGGTCTTCGTCGGTCGGTTGTCGCCGGTGCCGAGATCCAACAGGAAGGCGCGACGTTCCGGCTTCCGTCGCAAGAATCCGCCGGGTACGTGATGCAGGTACGTGAAGTAGTAGCCGTCGGGCGAGAACGACTCCTCGGCCACGGGAATGCCTCGTTCGAAGAGCCGCCCCTTGGCCTCGATGTCGATGGTGCGGAGCTCGGTCAAGACCGCTGGCCCCCCAGCCGACATCTCGGGAGGCTCCGCGCGGCCCGGACCCGCGCCGACGATCAGGCCGGACACGATCACGATGGTCGCAGCGGTTCGTCGATGCACGCTCATCTGGACTCCCGCGAACGGTGACGTACGATTCTGAAGCACCCTCGGTCGATCGGCAACGGCCGAGAGAGCGGGCTTGCGCGGCCGAGGCCCGCCCCGTAGCTTCATCGGAAGGCCGCTCCCGGCGATCCACTGCGCGCCCGCAGGGTCGAGCCCGATTTCGGCACCCTCCCGAGGAAATATGATGAGTCTGTCCGAAACCACTCCCGGTCAGTACGGCGTCGATCTCGCGGGGCCGCTCCCGGCGCGGCGGCCAGAAGCCGAGCTCCGCGACTTCCTCGCCGAGCGCATTCTCGTGCTCGACGGCGCGACGGGGACGGGGATCCAGGTTCGAGATCTCGGACCGGACGACTTCGGGGGGGCCGATCTCGAGGGTTGCAACGAGAACCTGGTCGTCACGCGCCCGGATGTCGTCGCGGACCTCCATGCGTCCTATCTGGCGGCCGGCGCGGACATGATCGAGACGAACACGTTCGGGGGTACACCGATCGTCCTCGCCGAGTACGGGCTGGGGGATCAGGCGTTCGATCTGAATCGGCGCGCGGGCGAGATCGCGAAGAAAGCGGCGGCCACGTTCTCCACCGAGAAGCGTCCGCGCTTCGTGGCGGGATCGATCGGACCGACCACGAAGGCGATCACGGTGACCGGTGGGGTGACGTTCGACGAGATGATCGCGACGTTCCGAACGCAGGCGGAAGGCCTCATTGCCGGCGGCGTCGACCTTCTCATGGTCGAAACCCAGCAGGACACGCGTAACGTCAAGGCGGCGCTGCTCGCGCTCGAAGAGGCGTTCGCCTCCGCAGCGACACGGGTCCCGGTGATGCTATCGGGGACGATCGAGCCCACCGGAACGATGCTCGCGGGACAGACCGTCGAAGCGTTCTGGGCGAGCGTCTCGCACTACCCGTTGCTGTCGATCGGACTGAACTGTGCGACCGGCCCGGAGTTCATGACCGACCACCTGCGCACGCTGTCGAGTCTCGCGAAGACGTTCGTCTCCTGTGTGCCGAACGCCGGTCTCCCGGACGAAGAAGGGAACTACGGGGAGACCCCGGAGAGAATGGGGGAGACGCTCGGTCTCTTCGTCGGCGAGGGCTGGGTGAACGTCATCGGCGGCTGCTGCGGCACGACGCCCGAGCACATTCGGGAGTTCGCGCGCATCGTCGAGGGCTCGAAGCCCCGGTTGCCGGTCAACTATCGCAAGACGATGGTTTCGGGGATCGACTTCCTGGAAGTGGACGAGGACGTGCGCCCCGTGTTCGTCGGGGAGCGCACCAACGTCATCGGTTCGCGCAAGTTCAAGCGGCTGGTTTGCGAAAACAAGTACGAAGAGGCGGCCGAGATCGCCCGGCGTCAGGTGAAGGGCGGCGCCCAGGTGATCGACATCAACCTGCAGAACCCCGACCGCGACGAGCTCGTGGACGTACGAGGCTTCTACGAACGGGTGATCCAGAAGGTCAAGGTCCCGCTGATGCTGGACTCCACCGACGCCGACTCGATCAATCTCGCGCTCACGTACTGTCAGGGCAAGTCGATCGTGAACTCGATCAATCTCGAGGACGGCGAGGAGCGCTTCGAGAAGGTCTGTGCGCTCCTGCGGAAGTACGGCGCGGCCGTCGTCGTCGGCACGATCGACGAGGATCCGATGCAGGGGATGGGCGTCACCCGCGAACGGAAGCTCGAGATCGCGCGGCGGAGTTACACGCTCCTCACGGAGAAGTACGGGATCCCGCCGGAAGACATCATCTGGGACCCGCTCGTCTTCCCCGTCGGTACGGGCGACGAGCAATACGTCGGCAGCGCCGAGGAGACGATCGCTGCGATCACGCTTCTCAAGAGGGAATTCCCGGAGACGAAGACGATTCTCGGCGTTTCGAACGTGAGCTTCGGGCTGCCGACCGCCGGGCGCGAGGTGCTCAACTCCGTCTATCTCTATCTCGCCACCAAGGCGGGTCTCGACCTTGCGATCGTGAACACCGAGAAGCTGGAACGCTACAACATGATCCCCTCGGAAGAGATCGAGCTCGCCGAGAATCTGCTGTTCGATCGGGGAGACGATCCGGTGGCGGCGTTCGCCAACTACTTCCGGAAGGGTCGGACGCGAACGCATGCGCACGCGGGAGTCGAACGTACTCTCGACGAGCGGCTCTCCGACTACGTCATCGAGGGATCGAAGGATGGGCTCGTAGAAGATCTGGAGCGCAAGCGGGCGGATGGGTTCGGCGCTCTCGAAATCATCAACGGACCGCTGATGGCGGGCATGGCCGAAGTGGGGCGCCTCTTCAACGACAACCAGCTCATCGTCGCCGAGGTGCTCCAGAGCGCGGAAGCCATGAAAGCGGCGGTGTCGCACCTCGAGCAGTTCATGGAGAAGGGCGAGTCCGCGACGAAGGGCAAGGTTCTGCTCGCGACGGTCAAGGGCGATGTCCACGACATCGGCAAGAACCTCGTGGAGATCGTCCTCTCGAACAACGGGTACGACGTCGTGAACCTCGGAATCAAAGTGCCGCCCGAGGCTCTGATCGAAGCGTGCCGGGAGCACGAGCCGGACATCCTCGGGTTGTCCGGACTCCTGGTCAAGAGCGCCCACCAAATGGTGATCACGGCCGAGGATCTGTCGCGCGCCGAGCGCGTGCCGCCGATGCTCGTCGGTGGGGCAGCTCTCTCGCAGAACTTCACGCTGACGAAGATCGATCCGGCGTACGGGGGCTCGGTGTTCTACGCGAAGGACGCGATGGCCGGTCTCGCGCTCGCTCCGCGGTGCGAATGGCGGGCTCTCCGGGCTGGAAGCGGAGACCGGACAGGCGAGGGCGAAGGCGGCGGCGCGGCCGGCCCGAGCGGCCCGCGAGATGGCGGACTCCGGGACGCGGCGGAGCAGCGCCATCTCGCCCGTGGCGAAGACGCCGGACCCGCCCGACTTCGACCGTCACGTCGAGATCAGCGCCGACCTCGCCGAGATCTGGCCGTGGATCAATCCGCAAGCGCTCTTCGGTCGCCACCTCGGCCTCAAGGGCAAGTGGGAGACGCTCTGGGAAGCGCGCGACGAGAAGGCGATGGAGCTCAGCCGGGTCGTACGCACGCTGCAATCGGAGGGGGAGGGAGGCGCGCTCACCGCGAGCGCCGTCTGGCAGTGGTTTCGCGCGGAGTCTGAGGGCAACACG
>JALGZO010000172.1 GCA_025774865.1 bacterium
TGACGTAGGACGCGTCCTTCGAAGCCAAGAACGAAACGACCCCGGCGACATCGTCGGGCGATCCGAACCGCCCGAGTGGGATCGACTCCTTCATCCTGTGCTTCGCGTCTTCAGATAGCTGTTCGGTCATCGCCGTCTCGATGAAGCCCGGCGCCACCGCGTTCACGAGAATGTTCCGGGAGGCGAGCTCCCGGGCCAGACTCTTCGAGAAGCCTATGATTCCGGCCTTGGAGGCCGCGTAGTTGGCCTGGCCTTCGTTGCCCCGGATGCCGATCACCGACGTGATGTTGATGATTCGACCCGACCTCTTCTTCATCATGGGCTTGGCCACCGCTTTGCAAAAATGGAAGCAGCCCTTCAGGTTGACTTCCATTACAGCATCGAAGTCGCTGGCGTCCATTCTCAACAGCAGTTTGTCTCTCGTGATTCCGGCATTATTGACGAGCACGTCCACTCCGCCGAAGTGATCGACCGCGGCCGTCACGGCCCCACCGCTGGCACCCTCGTTCGCCACATCCGCCGCGAGGCCCAGCGCCTGCCGCCCCGTCGCTTCGACCTCGGCGACGGTCTCCGCCAGCGACTCGGTGGAGCGCCCCACGCACGCGACGTCGAAGCCGTCACGGGCCAGACGGACCGCGACCGCCCGGCCGATGTTCTTGGCGGCGCCGGTGACCAGAGCAACGGGTGCGCTCACCTCACCCCTCCGTGCTGTCCGCGAACCTCGATCAGAGTCTCCGGAGGTCCTACGGAAGTGCACCGCGCCGAACGATCGATCGAACGCAAGAGGCCCCGAAGGACCTTCCCCGCACCGATTTCGTAGAACTCCGAGACGCCTTCGTCCAGCAGAAAGCGCATGGAATCCTCCCACTCGACCGTGGAGGTCATCTGGTCGACGAGATTCCGGCGGATCTCGGCCGCCCGGGTCACCGGACGGGCGCTCACGTTGGCGACGACCGGAACGGCGGCGTCCCGAATCTCGATGTCTTCGAGGAAGCCGGTGAGCTCGTCGCGCGCGTCCTCCATCAGGGCGGAGTGGAACGCCCCGGACACGTTGAGCCTCATCGCCTTCTTGGCTCCGTGCTCGGGAGCCAGCTCTACGGCTTTTCCCACGGCCGCCACTTCGCCCGAAATGACCACCTGACCGGGACAGTTCAGATTCGCGATCTGGACGATCCCGATCTCCGACGCCTCCTCGCAGAGCTTCGCCACCCCGGCTCTCGGCAGACCGAGCACGGCCGCCATCGTTCCGGGCCGCTTCAGGCCGGACTCCCACATCAGCTCGCCGCGCTTGCGAACCGCGCGCACGCCGTCTTCAAATGACAGCGCCGAGGCCGCGGCGAGCGCGGAGTACTCCCCGAGACTGTGGCCCGCGACGAAGTCCGCGGACATCGACTCCCTCACGCGGCTCCACGCCGCGTAGCTCTTCACGAAGAGCGCGGGCTGCGCGTTGCGAGTCTGCCGAAGCTCGTCCTCCGGACCCTCGAAGCACAGCGCCGTGAGATCCTCGCCGATGATGGAGGAGGCGCGGTCGAAATAGTCCCGGGTCTCGGGAAGCTCCTTCGTCAGGGCCTTTCCCATCCCAACGTATTGACTTCCCTGCCCCGGGAACAAGAACGCCGTCTTCATCGTCTCCTCAGTATTCAAAGATCACCGAACCCCACGTGAACCCCGCGCCGAACGCGACCGCCGCCACCATGTCCCCCCTCTCGAGCCGGCCGGTCTGGCGGGCTTCGTCGATCGCGATGGGAATCGATGCCGCCGACGTGTTGCCGTAGCGATCCACGTTCATGAAGACCTTTTCGGTCGGGAAGGCGAGCTTCTTCGCCGTCGCTTCGATGATGCGTGCATTCGCCTGATGCGGCACGAAGAGATCGACGTCGGCCGCGGTGAGGCCGGCGTCGTCCAGCCCCGTCTGCACGATGTCCGCCATCGACTTGACCGCCGACTTGAAGACGTTGTTCCCGCTCATCTTGATGTAGTGCAATCGCGCATCGACGGTCGCGTGCGAAGGCGGATGGAGTGAGCCTCCCCCCGGCATCATCAACATCTCTCCGAGGGTCCCGTCCGACTTGATCCTCGTCGACACGATTCCCGAACCGTTCTCTACCCGCCGGAGCACGGCCGCACCCGCCCCGTCCCCGAAGAGAACGCACGTGGAGCGATCTTCGAAATCCGTGATCTTGGTCAGGGTCTCGGCCCCGATGACGAGCGCGGTATCGTGCGTCCCGTTCCGGATCATGCCGGCGGCCACGTTGAGCCCGTAGATGAAGCCGGTGCACGCGGCGGCGAGGTCGAAGGCGGCCGCGCGAGTGGCGCCGATGTCACGCTGCACGAGGCACCCCGTCGACGGGAAGAGCATGTCGGGGGTCGCGGTACCGACGACGATGAGATCCACGTCGCCCGGATCGACCCCGGCGTCCTCCAGCGCCCGCAGCGCCGCCCGGCTCGCCAGCATGGATGTCGTGGTCTTGGAGTTCGCGATCCGGCGCGTCCGGATTCCGGTGCGTTCCACGATCCACTGGTCCGACGTGTCGACGATCCTCTCGAGATCGGCGTTCGTCAGGAGCTCTTCCGGAGCATCGGACCCGATGCCCACGATCCCGATCTTGGGATCAGCCAGATACTTGGCCAACGGTCCGCTCCTGCAGCTCGGTTTCGATGTAGTCGTTGATCCGCTCACGCGCCGAACGGACTGCGACCAGGATCGCGTTCTTGATCGCCTTCGGGGTCGAGCTGCCGTGAGCAATCACCACCACGCCATCGACGCCCAGCAGAGGCGCCCCCCCGTACTCCGCGTAGTCCAGCTGCTGTGACAGGCTGCGGAACACCGGTTTCATCAGCAGCGCCCCGAGCCGGTTGCGCAGATCGTCACCGATCTGATCGCGGATCAAAGTCGAGATCAGGTGGATGACGCTTTCGGAGAACT
>JALGZO010000173.1 GCA_025774865.1 bacterium
TCGCACGGAGCACGAGTGCGCTCGTCGTCGTGGATGAGGCGTACCACGAGTTCGCGTCCCGGAGTCACCGGCGCCTCGCCGGTCGGGTACGAAACGTCGTCGTCGCGCGCACGTTCTCGAAGGCATACGCGATGGCTGGAATCAGGCTCGGCTGGGCGATGGGCGCGCCCGACGTGATCGAACGATTGGCGGCGGCCACCCTACCGTTCAGCATCGATCGGTTCGCGCAGATCGCGGCCGAGGAGATACTCGATCGGCCGGACGAGGTGCGACGCGCCGCGCGGCAAATCCGACACGAGCGGGAGAAGATGCGCGCGGCGCTCGACAAACTCGATGGCGCGACACCGTTCCCGAGCGAGGCGAACTTCCTGCTCGTGCGCTTTCCCGACGGGAAGCGGATGTGGCGGGCGCTCCTGCGGCGTGGGATTCTCGTGCGCGACGTCTCGACACTGCCGGGTCTTCGCAACTGTCTTCGCGTGACCGTCGGAACACCGCGCGAGAATGCGGCCGTGCGTCGGGCCGTGGAGGAGCTCCTCTAATGAGCCAGCGCGACCTGGATGCCCTCCGTCAGAGAATCGCCGGAGTCGACCAGGACATTCTGCGGCTCGCTCGCGAAAGGATCGACCTCGCCCGGCAGGTCGGGCGCATCAAGGTCCGGG
The DNA here is from genome assembly GCA_025774865.1 of bacterium. Classification (GTDB taxonomy): domain Bacteria; phylum ARS69; class ARS69; order ARS69; family ARS69; genus JALGZO01. Next base: position 660 of record JALGZO010000173.1, read on the forward strand.
ACGGGCGCCCGCTCCGGGACTACGGGACGGAGCGCATCGTGTTCGAGCGGACGCGCGCCTTCTGCGAGGAGCTCGGACTGCCCTTCGAGCTTGGCGAGGGAATGCTCCACGTTCTCATCGATGAGGCGGTCCGCGTGCAGGAGGAGCTCCGTGAGAGCACTCCAGCCGAGAATCCTGCGCGAGCCCTCGTCGTCGGCGGCGCCGGTGGCATGGGACGGTGGCTCGCCCGTTACCTCGAGGCCCAGGGCCACACGGTCACCGTCGCCGATCCCGCGGGCGCTCCCGAGGGCTGGAAGCGCGCCGAGTCGCTCGCGAGCGGTTGGAGCGACGCCGACGTCGTCGCGCTCGCCGTTCCCCTGACCGCGGGGCCCACCCTGTACGCCGAGGTCGGCGAACTCCCGCCGGGCCCCCTCGTCTTCGACATCTTCAGCTTGAAGAGCCACGTGGAGGGCGCCATCCGGACGGCGGTCGATCGGGGTCACCTCGTGGCGAGCGTGCACCCGATGTTCGGACCCACGGCGCGACTCCTCTCCGGCCGCGCCCTCGTTCTCTGCGACGCCGGATCGCCGGAAGCGCTCTCTCGCGTGCGGAGTCTCTTCGAGGCGACGAGCCTCCACCTCGTCACGATCCCGCTCGAGGAGCACGACAGGCGGATGGCCGACACCCTCGGGCTCTCGCACGCCCTGAGCCTGGTGTTCGCCCGCGCTCTGGCGGCTTCGATCTACGACGCGGAGCAAATGGAGTCCGTGGCGTCGACGACGTTTCAGAAGCAGAGCCGGACGACCCGGGAGATCGTCGACGCGAACCCGCACCTCTACTTCCAGATCCAGAGGCTTAACCCTCACGCGGACGCCGCGCTGAAGCGTCTGGCCGCGGCGGTCGAGGCTCTCCGCGACGAGGTCGCGGCCGATCGCGAGGAAGACTTCCTCCGAGAGATGGAGAAAGCCCGCAAGCTCCTCGATCGCCTGTAAGATGTAACGACATGAATCGTCTTTGGCTCCTGCTGTGCCTCGGCCCACTCCTGATCACCGTGCCGGCGAACGCCGGAAGGGTCACTCTGTATGCGCTGGGAGGAGTCGCGAGGCCGATCGAACCGGATGAATTCCGCGCCGCCTGGAAGAACAGCATTAGCTTCGCGGGAGGATTCGGCTATCGCACCGGACCGTGGCTCGAGATCGGGGCCGCGATCTCGATCGACCGTTTCAAAGCCAACGGGGACCGCCCCGGTTACGTGCTGCTGCCCAATGAAGATCTCACGGACGCCACGGTCCTGGGAGGCGAGACGAGTCTTCTCTACTTCAACGGCGAGGCGCGCATCTACCTTCCCCTCTCCTTGTCGCGGATGTCGGTGTGGGCTCTGGGCGGCGCCGGCCTTTTCCGACAGACTTTCCAGGAGATGACGATCTCGCAGGGTGACGGCCTCGTTGACGAGGTCTTCCTCTTCGACGGCGAGAACGCGCTGGGCGTCTCCGGGGGGGGCGGCGTGGGCTTCCGGATCAGCCCCGAGCTCTGGGCCACGGTCGAAGCCACCTACATCGTCGGGTTCACGTCCGACGAGAGGACGAGTTATCTACCATTGCGAGTCGGACTCGCCTACCGATGAGAAAAGGGCCGCCCGTCGCGGGGCGACCCTTCTCGTTTCCGTTCCAGCGGGAGAGACTAGCCCTCCAGCTTCACCACGTTCTCCGCGGCCGGACCCTTCGTCCCGTCCACGACGTCGAACTCGACTTTCTGACCCTCGGCGAGGGTACGGAAGCCGCCGCTCTCGCCCTGGATCGCGGTGTGGTGCACGAAGACATCCTTCTCCCCGTCCTCGCGGGCCAGGAAGCCGAAGCCCTTCTGATCATTGAACCATTTGACGGTTCCGGTAGTACGCATCGAGGTACTCCTCAAGGTTTCGCTTCGTCGGAGTACATCTTGCCCGTACCTACCGACTACTCGCGTTCTCTGCGGGTTGCCCCGCGACTGACTGCACCCGCACCGACCCCGCCCGGGCGCAGCGACTCGATCGGGCGTTCGCCCACCGGGCGAACATCCGAACTCCTTCGGTTGTCGAGGGAGGTTCCGACGACGAGCGCGACGCTCGTCGGAAAGGTGCAAGTGCTGCCGACCGCAATACTCAACTTCTGCTTCCCCGCCGTCCGTTGACCGGTGCCCGAGCCGATGCCACGGCAACGGCCCGAACACCGCAGTGGACCCCTTCTTTGTACATGCTGCGGGGACCTCTGTCCAGAGGTCGTGGTTGGCTCACTCTGCGCGACGAC
>JALGZO010000174.1 GCA_025774865.1 bacterium
GCGTCGATCGGCGGGATCTCCATCGGGACGAGCCGGAACACCATCGCGACGGTGCCACGCTGCTTGCAGACGTTCGCGCGGAATCGGCCGAGACCGGGGACGCCGAAGCCGAAGTCTATTTCGCGTTCGGTCTCGAATCCCTTGAGCTGTTTCGGCGTGAGAATCTGCTCGGCCAGACCGACCATGTCTTCCGGCGTTATGACGGGGTGTTCCGTCGGCGTGAGGGCACCGTTGATGCGAATCACGGGTGGAAAGCCCACGAAGATGTGGAGGTCGGAGCCCCCTCGAGCGAGCATTTCTTCCAGGACGGCTCTGAGCTTCATTCGTCTCGCCTCTCCGCGTCGGACACCGCGATGGTGCGGTCTCAGCCGGGAGCGACGGTAAAGAGCTCCTGGCCGTACTCGACCGCCTGCCCGTTTTCGACTCGAATCTCCCGAATCGTGCCCGCGACGTCCGACTGCACCTCGTTCATGAGCTTCATGGCCTCGACGATGCAGACCACTTGGCCCACGGCCACCCGGTCCCCTTCCGAGACGTACGGCTTGGCGCCGGGTGCGGGTGCGACGAAGAACGTCCCCACCATGGGTGCGACGATAGAGACGACGCCCGGTTCCCGCGGAGCGGGTGCTGGCGCCGTTTCCGATGTCTCCGGGGGCGCGAGCAGCGAGTCCGCGCGAGCCGGGACCGACTCGGTCGCCGCGATCACCTCCGGGGGCTCGACCGCCCGCCGTTTCGTGATCCGGACACGGCCGAAAGGCCGGTCGATCTCGAGCTCGTCGATGTCACTGTCTTCGACCATGCGGATCAGGCGCTTGAGCTTGGCCTCGTTCATGATCGCGTCGTTCCTCGTCTCCTTTGGGGAACTTTCACCGAGATTCTCACTCGATGGCTCAACGTTTGGCGCGCTCGACGTAACTCCGGCTCCGGGTGTCGATCTTGAGCACCTCTCCCACCTCGATGAACAGGGGGACGTTCACCGTCGCGCCAGTCTCCAGCTTCGCCGGCTTCGTGGCCCCCTGGGCCGTGTTCCCCCGGAACCCCGGCTCGGTCTCCGTCACCTCGAGGATGACGAAGTTCGGGATCTCCGCGACGATCGGCGTCTCACCGTTCATGAGCACGGTCACGATCTCGTTCTCCTTGAGCAGATCCGCCTGCTCACCGAACAGCTCGGCCGGCAACGTCAACTGTTCGTAGGTCTCCTGATCCATCACGTGGAGCATGTCGCCGTCTCGGTAGAGGTACTGCATGGAAAGCCGCTCGAGGCGGACCTCCTCGACCTTCTCGCCGGCGCGCCAGGTCTTTTCGACCACGGCTCCCGTCTTCACGTTCTTCAGCTTCGAGCGGACGAACGCCCCCCCTTTGCCGGGTTTCACGTGCTGAAACTCGACGATCGTGACGAGATTCCCGTCGAACTTGAGTGCCATTCCGTTTCGAAAGTCGTTGCTGGTGGCCATCCGTCCTCCGTGAGGTCAGCCATCCCGGCCCCCGCCGGGCTCCGAGAGTTCTCGGTCCTGAAGCAGATCGATCAATGCCCCGAGGGCCAGTACCGTGCCCGCCGCGCCGAGGCCGGACACCTGGGCCGTCACGACATCCGCAATCAAGGACTTCTTCCGGAACTCCTCCCGAGCGTGGATGTTGCTGAGATGAACCTCGATCGTCGGAACCGCCACCGCCAGCAACGCGTCGCGGATCGCGACGGACGTGTGGGTGAAGGCCCCGGGGTTGATCAGGATGCCGTCGACCCGGCCGACGGCCCGGCCGATCGCGTCCACGAGCTCACCCTCGTGATTCGACTGGATCCATGTTATGCGATGGCCCCCCGCGGCGGCACGCTCCTCGATGGACTCGCGGATCTGCCCGAGAGTGACAGACCCGTAAACCTCCGGCTCGCGCGTCCCCAGCAGATCGAGGTTCGCTCCGTGAACCACGAGGATGTGAAGGCTCACGACTCCTCGTCTCCCCCGGGCTCGTCCCCCTGGTCGAGACCGCGACGCTTGATCTCGGCGTAGCTCTCCTGCGCCTTCTGGTCGAATCCCTGTTTCTCGAAGATGTCACCGAGGGTCTTCGAGTAGAGCGGCCCCGGCGGAACCTCGCGGAGCTCCTCGTCGGAAAGGGGCTCTTCGGGTTCGGCTTCGAGCTCGAGCTCGGCGGCGGTGGACATCGGCTCTTCGAGAGTCACGGCCTCCTCCGTGGCCGTCTCGGGGTCCCGCGGGGGCGGGATCGTGGCCTCGGCTGCGACGTCCGCCTCGACATGGGCGCGCGCATACGGATTGGCCGGATCGAGTTCGTAGACGAGCCGAAACGCCTCGAACGCCTTGTCCGGCTGTCCCGTGTCCTCGTAGCACCACCCCAACAGCACGTGCGGCGCGATGGCGGAGCGGTCCCGCTCGGTGAGTGGCGCGAGGAGCTCGACGGCTCGAGCGGTCTGCCCCACGCGCCAGAGCGCTTCCGCGACCCTCATGACGTTGCGCGACGAGAGATCCTCAGTGAGCGACTCCACGAGCTCGGGGAGCGCGTCGACCAGACCGGGCACCGGAGGAAGATGCGGTCGCATGAACACCTCAGGCGCGGGAGAGCGGGCGACGAAGAAACTCAACGGCGGCCCGGGGGGCGCCTTCCGGAAGATCGCGGGCGACGCTAATCGAGCCCAAACCGAGTGTCAACTGGTAGCGATCTTCTCCACCGTGGCGCTTCTTGTCCAGGTGCGTGCGCGCCACGACCGCGTCGGGGTCCAATTCCGAGTCATGGGTCGGGAGTCCGAGCGCTTCCAGGAGCCGGATGAGACGATGGAGCAACGCTTCCTCGCAGCGGCCGGTTTCGACGGAGAGTTGGACGGCCGCCACCATCCCGAGCGCCACCGCCTCGCCGTGCCGGTAGCGTCCCGCGGCTTCCGTCTCGATCGCGTGGCCCAACGTGTGTCCGAAATTGAGCTGCGCCCGGGCGCCGCCCTCCCGTTCGTCCTCCGAAACGATGCGCGCCTTCACAGCCACACACCGGCGGACGATCTCGGCGACGGCGGGGTGATCGGGGTCGCCGGGCGGGTCGGATTCGAGTCGCCCGATCAGTTCCGGGTCCCCGATCCAGGCTGTCTTCACGACCTCGGCGAGGCCGGCGCGGAATTCCCGGAGGGGCAGCGTTGCGAGAAAAGCGGGATCGCAGCCGACGGCCATCGGCTGATGAAATGCGCCCACGAGATTCTTCCCCTCCGGTAGATCCACACCAGTCTTCCCTCCGACGGCCGCATCGACCTGGCCGAGCAGGGACGTCGGCAGCGCGACCCATCGCACGCCCCGCAGCAGCACCGCCGCGACGAAACCCGCCGCGTCGGTCGCCGCGCCGCCGCCGAGCCCCACGACGATGTCGCCGCGCTCGAAGCCCCGCCCGATCACGTGCCGACACGCCTCCTCGACCGCGGCCAGGGACTTCGCGCCTTCTCCGGTCGGGAGCGGCACGAGTCGCACGTCGGCACCGCCGTCGCGAAGTCGGTCTTGCACGTCGTCGCCGTGGAGCTCGGCCACCGCCTCGTCGGCGAGCACGGCGACGCGTTCCGCGGCCTTGCCGGTCATATGGGTTACGGCATCGGCTGCGCCCGGCCCAACGATAACGTCGTAGCCCCGTTCGCCGAGCTCGACCCGGATTCGATCGGGCTGGTTCAAGACGGCCGCCCCCGCCGCCCGGTGGCCGGCACGCATCCGCACCGGAACGTGCGCGCGACCGCCTCGAGCGTGCGCATCAACGGTCGCTTGGGTCGATCGGGCGCGTAGACACACACGTCGACGAGGTACGTGCGATTGTCGTGGGGGCAGTGGAACGCCCAGCTGCGGAAGGGCCCCCCGATGACGTACTCCGCGTTCTCCCAGAGGCCCGAGAGGAGAACGCCGTCGAGATCGTACGGCGTCGGGCCGACGCTCCCCTCCGATCTCGCCGCCACGACCGTGTCGCCGTCGTAGTAGCGCTGGACGAGCTCGTCACGACGGGCGAGCCACTCCTCCACCGTGCGCTGGACCCGGCCGGGCTCCCAAGCGACGAAGAGCTGCTCGACCGGCGAGTCTCTCCACACCCGGACGAATCGCTCCCTCGCGTAGCGCTGATCGACGACCCAGTTGGGAGGGACCCGCACGCCCCAACCCCACGCGGCTAGCATGTCGTCACGGGCGCCGGGCACCTCTCCGGCGCGGAAGAGATTCGTAAGCATGAGCGTCACGGCCGCTTCCTCGACGACCGCGAGCAGGTCGTCCGGGCGCTCGGCCAGGACCTCGCGGAGCGCTTCGACCGTGCCCGAGAGAACGAAGAGGATCTGTCCGGCGGAGAAAGGCTCGGTCACGATCCAGAGACCGGGGAACTGGCTCCGCGTTTGCGTCCCCGTTGCGCCCCGGAGAAACTTCGCGAGATCCGCGTCCTCGGGAGTCCCCACCGCGAACAGGAGCTTGCGGGTCTTGTAGAACGAGTGATCCGCGAGGTCCGCTTCGACCGTGTCGAACGTGGGCTCGAAGTGCACGACCCGAACCTCACGCGAAAGGATTTCGAGGACCTGCCCGCGGATCGGGCGCAACCCGGGCGACGACATCACGACGATCTCGGAACCCGGACCCACGGCGGGGATGCGCTTGCCTTGGCCGCAACCCCCGAGCGTGGCGATCGCGGCGGCGAGCGCGATGGTCCGGAACATGGGCTTCCTCCCACCGCCGACCATCGCCCGACGCGCCGTTCCTCGCAAGGCCGTAGAGGGGTGGAGGCCGAGCTTCGCGAAACTAGCGCCGAGTGTCCTGCACTACGGGAATCGGAGGGAGCGGATTGGCGCCGATCGGCGGAACGCGCCGGAGCCGGCGCGGACCGGGCGGTGCGACGGCCTCTCCGATCTCGACCGTCGCGAGGACGTCGACGCCCTCTCGCCGGTACTCGATGTCGACGTGCGCGCGCGGCCACGTGCCGGCGACGAGCGCGCAGAGCTGGCGGGCGTTGGCCACGACCTGCTCTCGGTACACCGTGATCACGTCACCGGGCCGGATTCCGGCGCCCTGCGCGGGGCTGTCGGGGAGCACCGACAAGATGCGCGCTCCGATGTCTCCCTCGGGTGCGCCGCTCATTTCGACGCCGAGAAACCCGCGACGCACGTGACCGTGGCGAACGAGATCGTGCCAAGCCCGCCGGGCCGTGCCGGCCGGGATGGCGAGGCCTTCGGCGGCGGCGGGCTCCGTCGGGCGGCCCTCGAGATCGATCTCGCCGATCGAACCCTCGCGGATGGCGGGTCCCGACTGACAGGCGGCGGTGACGATCCCCAGGAAGCGTCCCTCCGTATCCACCACCGGCCCTCCGGAATCACCCGGATAGATCGGAGCCGCGACGCGTCGTACCTGCACCGGCATTCCCTCGGGATCGATCACCAGCATCCCTTCGAATGTCCCGAGCGACGCGGAGAGCGAACCCCCGTACGCGTTGCCCAGCAAGAGACACGTAGTCCCCCTCGGGGGGCTCTCGACCAATTCGGGTGCGGGAAGGCCTTCGGTCTCCGGGAGCGCGCGGAACGTCTCGAGGACGGCCAGGTCGAGGTAACGGTCCTTGCCCACGATGCGCGCGAGGACGTGCCGACCGGCCTGATCGAAGATCTCGACCTCCCGGCTCTCCCCGACCACCGATGCCGTCGTGAGGAGGAACCGCTGTTCTCCCATGTAGATCGCGCAGCCGACTCGCCGCTTTCGGAACAGGACCTTGGGATCCTCCATCACGCGATCGACGGGAACTCGGGCGGGACCCGCGTCGGCGACGACGACGAAGACCCGATTCTTCCAGCGCTCCGCGACTCGCGCGAGACTCTCCTCGAATGAATCCGTTTCGGCGTGGGTCTCGCCCGCCGGGGCCGGCGGCACGCAGAGCAATACCGGGCCTCCCAGCAGGAGGATGGTGCGGAGGATGGTTGGCGCGCGCATCATCAGAATGAGATGACCGTGACTTCCGGCTCGCCCGCCGATACGGGCGTTGAGCTCACGCTGCGCCCCACGCTCGACGGCGTATGCACCCGCCGCAGCGGGTAACTGTATTTGGAACGACGGAAGCGATCGGTGTCACCCTCCAGTCTCAGTTCCCGGGCACTCTCGAGGAACACTTCGACCGCCTCGGGCATCCCCGCGAACACCTCGTTCGGACTGGAGTCGCGAAGACCGGCCGGCGACTCCTCACCCCGCGCAGGCACCACCGGTGCCTCTTCGGCCGCGGCGAGCAGCCCCGTCTCCGTGGCGGGAGGCTCGGCCCCCACCAGCGTCTCCACGGACCCCGTTTCCTGCACCGGCTCCGACGCGATCGCCACCATCAAGAGCACGGCCGCCGCCACCCCGACCGGGCTCCACCTCACCACACCGGGGAAGGCCCCGATCCGGCTCCAGTACTCGGCCGCTCGCATCCGGATGAGCGCTCGCACGCTGCGCGGAGTCGACACTTCCCGAATACGTCGCCAGACCTCTTCGTCGAAGTCGTCGGTCACTTCCACCGCGGGGAGCTCGCTCAGAATCGTCAGTGACTCTTTCATCTCGTCGTAGAACACGCGGCACGGAGGGCAACCCTCGAGGTGACGCTGGAACGCCTCCCGGACACTGCCCATCAGGACTCCGTCCAGCGCGTCAGAAACGAGCTCCTGGACCCGATCACACTTCAATTCGGTGATCCCCCTTCTTCATCCGGTGCGACCCGGGACGGCCGATCTCCCTGTCGGGAGGCTTTCCAGAAAATCGTGGGGTCGTTCTTCCGCGTCCCCAGCAGAAGCGGCTCGACCCGTCTCTTGAACTCCAGTCGCGCGCGATTGATCCGGGATTTGACCGTTCCGAGCGGCAACTCGAGCATCGAGGCGATCTCTTCGTACGTGAACCCTTCCAGATCCCGCAGGACGATCATCATCCGGAAATGCTCGGGCAACGAATCGATCGCGATGCGGACTTTCCTCTGCCGGTCGTTGAGATCCGAGATGCGATCGGGAGCGAGGAAGTCCTCGCGGGTACCGAAGTGGTAGTCGTCTTGACGGAGCTCTCGCGGCGAGTCCTCCATCGAGACGTTGCGCCGGCGGGCTCTGTTCCTGAGCTCGTTCTTCCCGAGGTTGGAAGCGATCGTGTAGAGCCAGGTCGTGAAGCGCGCGGTCACCCGGTAGGTTCCGGCGTGGCGATAGACCCGGAGAAAGACCTCTTGGGCGAGATCCTCGGCCCGGTCACGGTCGCCGATCAGCCGGTTCACGTAGTTCACGATCGGCCCGCGATGCCGCCGCATCAGCTCGGCGAAGGCGCCTTCGTCGCCGGTCTTGAGGGCCAGCATCAGATCTTCGTCGGGACGTTCGTCACGCATGCGAAAGACGCTCTCGGGATCGAGTCGGGCCGCCTGAATCGGACGCATGGACACCCTCCTGAGCTCGTTTACCCGCGGGATCCACAGAAAGTTCCCGCGTCAACGAGCGCCAAGAGTGCGCCAAACTCCGCTGATTCTCTCGAATTCTACCTCAATCCCCCCGGAGTTTCGACGGAGGCCCCTCCGCCTCCGGATCGAGCTCGGCTGACCGCCGCCAGGCTTCGCGTGCCTCGCGCTCGAGCCCGAGGACGTTCAGCACGTCTCCGTAGTGGTCCAGGATGACGGCGTCACGGGGCACCTCCGCCACCGCCTTCTCGAGATACTCTCGGGCCTGCGGGTACTTCCCACTCTTGAAGAACGCCCACCCCAGGCTGTCCAGGAAGTATCCGTTCTCGGGCTCGAGCTCGACCGCGCGGTGCAGCACCCTCAACGCTTCGTCGAGGTGAATTCCCTTTTCGGCGAACATGTACCCGAGGTAGTTCAGCGCTTCCCCGTTCTCCGGCTCCAGGGCGACCACGGTCCGGAACTGCTCCGCAGCCTCCGGAGTGCGATCCAGTCGATCCAGCGCCACGCCGAGGCCGTAGTGAGCGTTCGCATTCCCGGCCCTGAGCTCGAGCGACCGCTCGAACGCGTCGACCGCCTTGTCGTGCTGCTCGAGCTGATTGTGGCAGACGCCCATATAGAAGTGCAGGCTCGCGTCCTGCGGTGCCCGCGATGCCGCCTCTCGGAACGCCTCGATCGCGCTGGCGGGCTGGCCGGTCTGCACGCGGAGGTATCCGAGCGAGATCCAGCCGTCGGTGAACTCCGGATCGATTTCGACGGCCTCCTCGAATTGCTCGGTCGCCTTCCCGAGCTGTTCGGCCTCCCAGTAGAGCCGCCCCAGGTGCTTGCGAACCGTGACCCGGTCGGGCGCGCGCCGGCGAACTTCCAGGAGCTCCCGGGTCGCACCTTCGACATCACCTGAGCGAAGCAGCAAAAGCCCGTACTGCTCACGCACTTCCAGATCTTGAGGGTAGTTCTCGATGATCCACTCCGCGACATCCTTCGCCCCCGAGACGTCGTCCAGCAGGAGGTTCACGCGCAGGAGGCGCCGGCGGACCTGCAGGCTCCGCGGATCCAGCTCGAGCGCGCGCTCGTAGAGTTCCGCGGCCTCTTTCAGATCCATGCTCGCTTCCCGGACGGCCGCCGCGCTGATGAGCGCATCCACGAAGTCGGGGGCAATCTCGAGGACCGTCGAGTAGGCCTCGAGCGCATCGTCGAAACGCCCGAGCCGGCCGAGTAAGGAGCCGAGCCGGAAGTGGACGTGCGCGAGCCCGGGCCGGATCTGCGCCGCCGCCGTCAGGTGTTCCACCGCGCCCTCGAGATCCCCGTCCCGCTCGAGCGCCTCGGCCAAACGGACGCGGGCATCCAACTCCCTCGGACGGAGCTCGACGATCTTTTGCAGCTCCGTCGCCGCCGCGCGGTAGTTCCTCTCGCCGAGGTAGAGCTGCACCATGACCTCGAGCGCATCGACGTTGTCGGGATCTGTCTGCAGCGCCCGTCCCGCGGCTGCACGGGCCTCCTCCGCCTCTTGGAGCCGGAGATGGACGCGGGCGAGGCTCCCGTTCACCTCCGCCGAGTTCGGCGATTCCAGAAGCGCCAGTCTGTACTCGTGGATCGCTTCGCGCAGTCGATCCCGGGCCTCGAAGAACGTCCCGAGCGAGTAGTGTTCGAGGGCCTGGAACGAGACCCCCTCGTCGGGAGCCTCGGTCGGAGGCTCCGCCCCGACGACGCGCTCCCCCTTCCCCGCGACTCCGACCAGCCCGACCAGGAGTACCGCGATGATTCGAGTCTTCTCACGCATGACGCTTGCGGACTCCTTTCCAGGATGACCGACCGGCGTCTGCCCGGAAGGTCGAAGCGAGCCGAGGATCGAGGGCGTCCCGCAGGCCGTCCCCCACGAGGTTGAACCCGAGCACCGTGAGAAGGATCGCCGTCCCCGGCGCGGCCAGGATCCACGGTGCATGAATGACGTACTCCCGCCCGTGACCGAGCATTGCTCCCCACTCCGGGAGTGGCGGCTGGGCGCCAAGCCCGAGGAAGGACAGCCCGGCCGCGTCCAGAATCGCGGTGGCCAGCCCCAGGCTCGCCTGCACCAGCAGCGGTGCCAAGCAGTGCGGAAGGACCGTCCGGACGAGAATGCGTGCGTCCCGGGAGCCGATTGCTCGTTCCGACTCCACGAACGGGAGCGATCGGACGGTCAGCACCTGCGCACGAACCAGACGAGCGTACACTGGCACGCTGACGATTCCGACCGCGATCATGGCGTTCGTCAGGCTCGGTCCGAGCACCGCCACGACGACCACCGCGAGAAGAACACTGGGAAACGCCAGCATCACGTCCACCACCCGCATGCCCAGGAGATCGATCCATCCTCCGAAGTACCCGGTGACCAGCCCCAGCGACCCGCCGACCGCGATCCCGATCCCGACCGAAACGATTCCCACGAGGAGCGAGAGCCTCGTTCCGTGCAGCAGCCGCGAAGCCACGTCCCGGCCGAACTCGTCGGTGCCGAGCAGGTGTCCCGTCCCCGGCGGCGTCAGCCGCCGCGTCAGGTCCTGCTCGAGCGGGTCCATCGGGGCGACCGCCGGGCCGACCAATGCCCCGGCCAAGAAGAGGCCGAGAATTCCCAGGCCGAACCGCGCGGTGCGTCGCTGCCACACCCGGGCGAGCACGCGGCGAGTCCGGTCGGGAGCGACGCTTCCCGTCCCTGGAATCGTCTCCCGATCAGCTGAGCTTGATTCGGGGGTCGAGAACCGCATAGAGCACGTCCGTGAGGAGGTTCACGAGGGCGAAGGCGATCGCCATCAGGAGGATCCCCGCCTGGAGCACGGGGGCGTCCCGGGCCTCGACGGCGAGCAGCACCCAGCGTCCAACGCCGGGCCACGAGAAGATCGTCTCCGTGATGATGGCTCCGCCCAGAAGGAAGCCGAACTGGAGCCCGATGACCGTGAGCGTCGGGAGGATGCCGTTGCGGGCCGCGTGACGCAGCAGGATCTCCCTCTCTCCCACCCCCTTCGCGCGGGCCGTCCGGATGAAGTCCCGGCCGAGCACCTCCAGGAGGCTCGAGCGGGTGATCCGTGCGATCACCGCCATCGGAATCGACCCGAGGACGAACGCCGGGATGGCGAGATGGCGCACCCCCTCCCGAAAGGCCCACAAATCGCCGGCGAGCAACGCGTCCAGTAGAACGAAGCCGGTGGGAACGGTCCCGCCGAGTCCGATCGCCGTGCGGCCTGAAACGGGAAAGATCGGGAAACGAACGGCCAGGAGATACATCAACATCAGGCCGAGCCAGAACACCGGCATCGACACTCCGATCGACGCGAGGCTCGTGCTCACGGCGTCGATCGCGCCCCCGGGACGTCGCGCCGCGAACATGCCGAGGGGGACGCCGATCAGGCACGCCAGAAACAGGGCGGCCGTGGAGAGCTCCACGGTCGCCGGAAAGTAGCGGCGTATCTCGTCCGCGATGGTCTCGTGCGTCTTCGCCGAACGCCCGAGGTCCCCGCGAACGACGTCCCCCAGGTAGAACAGGTACTGCTCGGCCAGCGGTCGATCGAGGCGGAGATCCTGTCGGATCTGGCGCACGACCTCGGGCGACGCGTGCTCCCCCGCGAGGATCTCCGCCGGGTCGCCGGGCATCCAGTGGATGAGCAGAAACGCGACGATGGAGACGCCGATGAGAGTCGGAGCCATGAGCGCGATGCGCCGGAGTAGGAACGAGGTCAACGCGAGAGCCACACCGGCGAGAGAGTCACGCGCCCGGTCGGATGGAGCCGGAAGCCGGTCACCTGTCGGCGCATGGCCGCCAGCTCCATGGTGTGAACGAGCGGGACCCACGGCGCGTCCCGCTGAATGATCCGCTGAGCCTCCCAGTAAATCGGCAGGCGCGCCTCCGGATCCACCGTACGCTGACCGGAGACGAGGAGCTCGTGGACACGTTCGTCGCGGTAGAAGGAGATGTTCCCGGCCGGAGGAACGGCGGCGGACTTGTCGAAATGGACGAACAGGAAGTTGTCGGGATCCCCGTTATCCGCCTGCCATCCGAGCAGGGCCAGGTCGTGATGGCCCCGGTGCACGCGATCGAGATACGTGCCCCACTCGTAGGACACGATGCGCGCGTGCACACCCACGGCTGCGAGGTCCGCCTGGATCACTTGAGCCACCCGCAGCGGCTGCGGCATGTACGGGCGGGGACCCGACATCGTCCATAGCGTCGTTTCGAAGCCTTCCGGGTACCCCGCCTCCAGCAAGAGCTCGCGCGCGAGATCCTGATCGTAGTCGAAGTCGGACAGTTCGGGATTCGCGCCGAACACGTTCGGCGGCACGGGCCCGATCGCGACGTCCGCGAGGTTCGCATAGAGACCACTGACGATCGCTTCTTTGTCGATCGCGTGACTCAA
>JALGZO010000175.1 GCA_025774865.1 bacterium
GTCTTCGCGGGGCAAGGAGTTAGACCTGTCGAAGGGCCTGACGGGACGGTCCGTCGAGCAGGGCGCTCCCGATGGCCCGGAAACGGGGGACTTCCCTTTCGGGATACTCCCCGATCCCGCTAGCCGCCGCCGAAGTGCTCTTCGTAATCCTCGATCGCCGCCGCGATCACGGCCTGGGCGTGCTCGTGATCGTACGAGCCGCGCACCTCGATCGTCGCGCCCTTGCCTTCCACGAGCTTGTACGTGCTGAAGTAGTGCCGCAGCCGCTCCACGAGAATCTCGGGGAGCTCCGCGACGTCTTCGACGTTCGCCCACAGATGATCGCTCTCGAGGACGGCGATGATCTTGTCGTCGGCCTCGCCGCCGTCGATCACCTCGAGCCCGCCGACCACCTTCGCGCTGACGATCACCTCGGAGCGGTTGATCGGACGCTCGCTCAGGACGCAGATGTCGAGGGGGTCGGCGTCGCCGCCGTCGGCGGCGGGCATGAGCGCTCCGACGCGCACCCCGGAGAACGTGCGGGGGATGAACCCGTAGAGCGCCGGAGGCTGCGACGAGGTCCGCTGCGGCCGGTCAACTCGCGTGTAGCCGGTCGTCTTGTCGACCTCGTACTTCACCACGTCGAACGGCGTGATCTCGATGTAGGCGTTGACGACCTTGGGGGGATCGTCGCCCACGTCCAGCCCGTGCCAGGGGTGGGGTCGCCAACGGTAAAAGGGCTTCGGAAAGGTCATCGCTGAGCTCCCCTTGCTCGGGTCCGGTTTCATGCCGCCTCCGGCTAGGTCCACAGGTCCGATTGCTTGATGACCGAGTTCGGCGTCTCCTCGACGGGGTGCGGCGCATCGAGTGTCCGCTTCGACTGCTCGGTGACGGCGAGCTCCTCGAGCCGGCGTCCGAGGGGAAGCAGGCGCCGCTCGAACGAACCGGCCGCCGCGTTGAAGGAATCCACCGCCACGTTGAGCCCCTTCCCGACGTTCGCGAGCCGCTCTCCGAACAGGGCGGCGCGGTCGTAGAGCTGGCGCGCGATCTCCGCGATCTTGACGGCGTTCTCGGCCATCGCCTTCTGCTGCCAGTAGATCGCGACCGTCCGCAGGAGCGCGACGAGCGTGGTGGGGGTCGCCACGAGGACGCGGGATCGCAGCGCCTCGAGCTGTAGATCGGGATCGCGCGCGAAGGCGGCCGCGAGGAACTGGTCACCCGGCAGGAAGAGGACGACCAGATCCACGTCGCCGGTGACGGCCTGCGCGTAGTCGCGGGCGGCGAGCGTCCGGATGTGGGTCCGTATCGCGGCGAGGTGCCGGTCGAGCGCGTCCTCCCTGGCCTCGTCGGTCGTCGCCTGCATGGCGTCCACGTACGCGTTGATGGAGACCTTCGAGTCGACGGCGATGAAGCGCTCACCCGGGAGGCGCACCACGAGATCCGGCCGCTTGCCGTCCCCAACGTGCTCCTGCCTCAGGAAGTCGACGTGCTGGGACATTCCGGCGAGCTCCACGACGTTCTCGAGCACGATTTCGCCCCAGCGGCCCTGCATCTGAGAGCCCTTGAGCGCGCTCGTGAGCGACGTGGTCTTCTCCTGCAGGGTGGACGTGGCGTGGAGCAGCCCCTCGAGCTGCGTCTTGACCTCCCGGTAGGCTCCCTCGCGCGCCTTCTCGATCTCCCCGGTGCGCGACTCGAGCTTGCCGAGCGTCACCTGCAGCGGTCCGAGCAGCGTCTCGATCGAGCGGCGGCGCGCCTCCAGATCCTGCGCTCCCTGCTCCCGCGAGGCTTTCCACTTCTCCTCGGCCAGCTTCAGAAAGTCCTCGGTGTTGCCCTTCAAAGCTGCGCCGGCCAGCGCCTGGAACGAATCCTCGAGCTCTCGTCGAGAACCCTGGAGGAACTCTTTCTGCTCGCGAATGATCCGCTCCGCGTACTCGACGCGCTCCCGGTAGGCGACGAGCTCCTGGCCGGTCGCGTCCTTGTCGCGACGGACCTCTCGTAGCTCGACCTCGAGCTCCTGACGCCGAGCGTGCTCCCCTTCGAACGCCGTCTCCGCGGCGGCGACACGTTCCGCGCTTTCGAGCCGCTCCCGCTGGTCCCGCGCGCGCGACCGACCCGCGGCGAGGAGCCAACCCGCGCCGAAGCCGAGGCCGACGCCGGCGATCACTATCAACGTCAGAGGCAGACCGCTCATCGTCCCTCCCGCCGCCCGAAGATACCGAACGGTCGTCCCCCGGGTACGGCCTGGACTTCCTCGGGCAGCGAGATATACTGCCCGCGGTGTGCGTCGGTGTAGGACTGTCGACCATGCGGGAGAGCCCACTGGCACGGCAAGCGAAAGATTTCCTCCTCCGGTGGACAGTCGAGCGACCAAAGGTCATCGTCGCCCTTTGCATTCTCGCGACCGTTCTCTTCGCCGCGCAGATACCTCGCATCCGCATCGACACGGACCCCGAGAACATGCTTCCCGCGGACGAGCCCGTCCGCATCCACCACCACGAGGTGAAGGAGACGTTCGGCGAGGAATCCGGCGGCGTGTTCCGTCCCGAGACGCTCGAGCGGGTCAACGAGATCACGGAGCGGATCCTCGACCTCGACGGAGTGATCGAGGACGACGTTCTCGCGCCCTCCCAGGTCGACGACATCTACACGCTCGACGACGGAACCCTCCGGGTCGATACGCTCATGGAGGAGGCACCGGCGTCGGCAGCGGAAGCGCAACGTGTCCTCGTACAGATCCGCGACAACCCGGTCCTTCGGGGCAAGCTCGCCTCCGACGACGGACAGGCGCTGGCGATCTTCGTGCCGGTGGAGTCGAAGGACGTCGCGGACGAGGTGGCGAAGGGGATCGAGGAGATTCTTCGCGAAGTCGGCGGCGACGAGGAGTATCACCTCGCGGGCATTCCGCTGGCCGAGGACCGTTTCGGGGCGCAGATGTTTGTCCAGATGGCGGTCGCCGCGCCGGCCGCGTTCGCTCTGATCTTCCTTCTCATGCTGTTCTTCTTCCGCAACGTCCGCCTCGTCGTGGCGCCGATGATCGTCGCGATGATGAGCGTCACCTGGGCGATGGGACTCCTCATCGGAATGGGCTTCACGGTGCACATCATGAGCTCGATGATTCCGGTCTTCCTCATCCCCATCGCGGTACTCGACGCCATTCACGTCCTCTCGGAGTTTCACGAGCGCCTGCCGAACGCGGCGAGCCGCAACGAGGCGATTCGCGGAACGATCCGCGAGCTCTTCGCGCCGATGGGCTTCACCACGCTCACCACGATCGTCGGGTTCTCCTCACTCATGCTCACCCCGATCCCTCCCGTCCAGGTGTTCGGCGCATTCGTCGCGTTCGGCATCGGAGCAGCGTGGTTTCTGACGATGACCTTCCTCGTCGCGTGGCTCGCCATGGCGCCCGAGAAGACGCTCGAGAACTTCGGGTTTTCCGAAGAACGTGACTTCCTCGGCAACCGTTTCCTGGGGAAGCTCCGAGACTTCTCGCAGAATCGCGCCCGTCCGCTCGTGGTCGCGGGGGCGGTGGTGTTCGCGGCGTCGGTCGCCGGGCTCTTCCGGATCGAGGTGAACGACAATCCGGTCAACTGGTTCCGCGCCGATCACCCGTTGCGCGTCGCCGATACCGTCATGAACCGGCACCTCTCGGGAACGTATCTGACGTACCTCTCCCTCGACGGAGGCGAGGCGGACGCGCTGAAGAATCCGGCCGCGATGCGGTGGATCGAGCGCCTCCAGCGGAACCTCGAGGAGGATCCCAACGTCGGCGGGACGACGTCGATCGTGGACATCGTGAAGAAGGTCCGGGCGGAGCTGAAGGGGGACCCGGCCGAAGCGGTTGTCCCGGATTCGCCGGAAGAGATCGCACAGTACCTCTTCCTCTACGAGATCTCCGGCGGCGACCCGGAGGACCTCTTCAAGCTCGTCACTTCGGACACCGACCAAGCGGCCGTCTGGGTCCAGATGCGCAAAGGCGAAAACCGCGACGTGGCGCGCGTCGTGGCGCTGGCCGAGGAATTCGTCGCGGCTCACCCGCCGCCTGGACTCGACGCTCGGTGGGCGGGCCTGCCGTACATCAACATCACGTGGCAGCAGAAGATGGTCGCCGGCATGGGAAGGGCGCTCGGTGGGAGCTTCGTCGTCGTGCTCTTGATGATGACGCTCCTCTTTCGCTCCTTCCGCCTGGGCCTCCTTTCGATGATCCCGCTCACGGCGACGATCACTCTCGTGTACGGGATCATCGGCTGGATCGGGAAGCCGTACGACATGCCGATCGCGGTGCTCTCTTCCCTCTCGCTCGGGCTCTCGATCGACTTCTCGATTCACTTTCTCCAGCGGGCCCGCGAGGCCTTCGAGCGGCGCGGTGATCTCGGCGGCGCCCTGGAGGAGGTGTTCGGGGCGCCAGCCCGGGCGATCGTCCGCAACGTGGTCGTCATCGCGTTGGGATTTGTACCCATGTTCTTCGCGAACCTGATGCCGTACGTTACGGTCGCGGTGTTCTTCTTCGCGATCATGATCATTTCGGGGGCTACGACCATGTTTTCCCTGCCCGCGCTACTCTCCCTGTGGAACCCGTCTTATCTCGCCCGTCGGGGTAAGGCCCCTTCGGCCTCGATTGCGGCCGGCCTCACGATCGCGTTCCTGCTCGTCTCGCCGGGGGCGGCGCGCGCCCAGCTCGACGATGTCGTCGAGGAAATCGACCCCAGCGTGTACATGCGGGCGAGTCACCTCGCCATGTACTACGCGGCCGAGGACGGACGGGCCGTCGTCGAGATGGAGCTCGCCGACAAGAAGGGCAAGACGAGGACGCGTCGCTTCGTCATGATCCGCCTCGACGAAGAGGAAGGCGGCCGGCAGCGTTACTTCACTTACTTCTTCGAACCGAACGACGTGCGCCGGACCACGTTCATGGTCTGGAAGGATCCGGAAGAGGACGACGCGCGTTGGATCTTCGTCCCGGCGGTGGACCTCGTGAAGCGGATCTCGGCGAAGGACAAGGGATCGTCCTTCGTCGGCAGCGACTTCTCGTACGAGGACGTGTCCGGACGGCATTGGATGGAGGACGACCACGAGTTCCTGCGCGCGGAGGAAGTCGGCGAGCGCCGCGCCTGGGTGATCCAGAGCGTGCCCAAGGAGAAGGACCACTTCTCGAGGAAGCTCACGTGGGTCGACAACGAATCCGGGCTCCCGCTGCGTGAGGAGTACTACGATCGTAAGGATCGGTTGGAGAGGATCTTCGTCGCCGAATCGATCGAGACGATCGACGGTCACC
>JALGZO010000176.1 GCA_025774865.1 bacterium
CATGCGTTCGCTGATCCCCGGCCGGGGTCACGGACGTCCAAGCCCGACCTGCCGTTGAGGGGCTCTTCCGCGCGTCGCCTTCACGGGGCCGTCCATGGAAACGGCGGGATCGGAGGGGGACTCTTCTCCTCAGGCTCCTCTGCGCGTCGCTCGCGCGAAGGCTCCCACGCCCTGGCCGATCCGCCCCCGACCGCCCGGATCGACGGTGGGACCGACTCGCCGCAACTCTCCAGAAGCGGCAGGTCATTGCATCAAGGAGCCAACCCATGAGACCCCTGAAGCTCGTTGTGGCCGTGATCGCGACCGTGATCCTGACGTCGTGGGCGTTGGGCACGGCCTCCCACGCCGCACCACCTCTCCTCGACGCCGCCAGTCATCCCAAGTTCGAGAACGCCTTGCCGATTCCGGCACGCCTCGATGCTACCGGCGGTGGGCACTTCGAAATGGAAATGGACGAGACCGTCCAGTGGTTGGGTCTCGTCGACCACCGGGATCGTCCCCTGATGACGACTGTTTGGGGTTACGGACCAGTGGGAGCCGGCGTCACCTATCCCGGGCCGACGTTCGTCGCCCGGGAGGATCGACGGATCACGGTCACCTGGAACAATCGGCTTCCGGACTACAACTTCCCCCGCGGGCGCCGGGCACATCTACTGCCCGTCGACCCGAACATCCATCTGGCGCATCCCGTGGAGGGCGGCATCCCGACGGTGACGCACCTGCACGGGGGACACACCGAGTCCGCCAGCGACGGCTTGCCGGAAGCGTGGTTCACGCAAGGCTTTGCGGAGCTGGGTCCCCACTTCGTCAAGCCGACGTACACCTACGACAACGATCAGGAAGCAGCGACCCTGTGGTATCACGATCACGCGCTCGGCATCACGCGGCTGAACGTGTACGCCGGGCTCGCCGGTTTCTATCTGCTGCGTGACGATCGCGAGGACCGGCTCGTGGATCGCGGCGTTCTCCCGGGAGGACCGTACGAGATCGAGATCGTCGTCCAGGACCGCATGTTCACGAAGCAGGGAGAGCTCTTCTACCCCTCGACGGATCCGGAGATCGAGCCCGGGTTCCCGCCTCTCCCCCGTGACCCGAGCGCCATCGCGGAGTTCTTCGGGGATTTCATTCTCGTGAACGGAGCCGCCTGGCCCACCCTGAGCGTCGAGCCGAGGAAGTACCGCTTCCGCTTCCTCAACGGGTCCGATTCGCGCTTCTACGTTCTCGAGTTCCGAAACGACCGCTGGAACGGGGACGCTCGTTCCTTCCTTCAGATCGGAACGGACGTCGGGCTCCTCCACAAGCCCGTCGGACTCACGCAGCTCTTGTTCGCTCCCGGCGAACGCGCCGATCTCCTCGTGGATTTCGCGGGCCTCTCGGACGGAACGGAGATCTTCCTCCGGAACTTCGGCGCCGACGATCCCTTCAAGGGATTCAACGAGGATGGAACGATCTCGGACGGCGAAGGGGGCGCTCTCGATCCGGCGGATCCGATGACGACCGGTCAGATCATGAGATTCGTGGTCGACCGTCCGTTCGACGAGACGATTCCGGACGCGACGGTGGACGAGAACACGCCGCTTCGCCCGACGATCTCGCCGCTCCAGCAGACCGGTGCCACGCGCGAGCTCGTGCTCTTCGAGGGTCTGGACGAGTACGGACGTCTCCAACCGCTGCTCGGGACCCTGGCGGAAGGTTCGCTGGCGTGGTTCGAGCCGATCACGGAGACGCCGCACCTCGATGACGTGGAAGTCTGGGAAGTCTACAACGCGACCGAGGACGCGCATCCCGTTCATCTCCACCTCGTCGCGTTCCAGATCGTCGAACGGGAGTCCTTCGAGGGCCACGTCGACGAGAAGCCGCAACCGCAGCACGACGGATCCTACGGGGTCGGAGGGACCCTGACGGTCGACGCTCTCGGAGGCGACGCCCGCGGTCCCGAGGCCAATGAGGCGGGATGGAAGGACACCGCCGTCATGTTCCCGGGAGAGGTGACGCGCGTCATCGCGAAGTTCGACCGCGAAGGACGCTACGTGTGGCACTGCCACATCCTCTCCCACGAGGATCACGAGATGATGCGGCCGTACGAGGTCGTCGCGGACGGTCGGCAGCTCGCTCGGGTCACGGCGGCGGGACCCGGCGATCTCTTGTCGGTCGCGACTCGCGGCCGTGAGTTCGGAATCACCGTCGGGAGACCCACCGAAGTCGAGATTCGCATCTTCGACGTTTCGGGGCGTCAGGTGCGCTTCCTCCCATCTCGTGCGTACCCGGCTGGAGCTCACCGGGTCCTCTGGGACGGACGGAACGGCGCGGGACGGATCGTCCCGAGTGGAGTCTACTTCCTGCGGATCGCGACCCCAGAGACGGCTCGTTCCGCGAGAACGGTGATCGTGCGGTAGGCAGGCGCAAGCCGGGGGTGCCGCGAGAGTGGCCCCCCGGCTCCGCGATGCCGACAGACGCGACCCGTGAACGGCGAGCCGCGAACGGCTACGTAATCCCGTACTCCGCCCAGCGACGGTCCACTCTCGCGACGATCTCGGGATCCATCTCCAGCGGCGCCGGGTACCCCGGTTTGAACGTGGCGTCGACCGCCATGCGGCCGCGATGCACCGGCCACACTCCGCGCAGCTCCGACTTCTCGAAGAAGACGTCGCGGGCGGGATCGAAGCGCGTGAAGATTCCCCAGAGGAGAAGCGTCCGATCGTCGAGTGGAATGTCGGGCGACACCGCCGCGACGATTTTGGGCCCGCCCTCCGGCAACGCGGCGACGGCGGCCGCGAGCGCCTCCCGCGGCGATTCCTCGACCCGGATCGCGAGAAGCGAGCTTCCTGCTCTCGCCTGCCCCAGAATGCGCCGGTCGACGTTCGTCAGATCGAGCAGCTCGGATCTCGTCGGCGCCGA
>JALGZO010000177.1 GCA_025774865.1 bacterium
AGGAGCTCGAGCCGCCGGAGTTCAAGCCGCCGGATTTCAAGCCGCCCGAGGAGCCCGAGCCGCCCGAAAGGCCCGAGCCGCCCGAGAGGCACGAGCCGCCCGAGGAACTCGAGCCCAGGGGCGAGGACTTGCGCACGCGCGACGCCCTGATCGAGGAGGGGAGCGTGCTGGCGGGCGAAGAGGAGTACGAAGAGGAGGAAGGCCGACGTCGTGGGCCGTCACGGATTCTCGCCGGAGTGCTCGTTCTCGCCGCCCTCGCCGTGGCCGCGCTCTTCTATTTCGGGGGCGGCGACGAGACGCCGCCGGGGTCCGCTCCACCTGTGAGCCGCCAGCCGGCCGACGTCGCCATGGGGCCGGACCCCGAGCGTGGCGATGACCGTGGAAGCCCGCCGGTTCCGACGGAGGAGGCTTCGGAGCGGATCACCACGCCGCCGGCGCAGGAGCCGGTGGCCGAGAAGCCGGTGACCAGAGAGCCGGGGCGCCAAGCTCGCGGAAACGGGCCGGCGACCGTGGTCGCCCCCGTACGGGATGGCGAGTGGGGTGTGCACGTGACTTCGATGCAGTCGGAGTCCGGGGCGCATCTCGAGATCAAGCTCCTACGAGAGGCCGGATATCCGGCCCTGATCCGGCGAATCGAAGTTCCGAACAAGGGACTTTGGTATCGAATCTACGTCGGGCCCGCTGAAACGAAGGAGGCGGCGGCGGAGATCGCTCGCGATATCAAGCAGTCAGGGGTCCGGGAATACGCTCAGCCATCGAAGATTCCGAACTAGGGTGGGGACGGGACGACAGGGGGATCGATGAATCTCAAGAAGCTCGAGCTGTTCGGCTTCAAATCCTTCATGCGAAAGCTGGACATTCACTTCTCCGACGGGATCACGGTGATCGTCGGGCCGAACGGTTGCGGCAAGACCAACGTCACCGACGCGCTACGCTGGGTACTCGGGGAAGGCAACGCGCGGATGTTGCGCGGCAACCGGATGGAAGACCTGATCTTCAATGGCACTCGCGACTACAAGCCGCTCAACGTAGCCGAGGTCAGCCTCACGATCGACAACTCCGCGCGCGTACTTCCGGTGGACTATTCGGAAGTCACGGTCACGCGTCGCGTCTGCCGTGACGGTGAGCCCGAGTTCCTGATCAACCGCGTACCGGGTAGGCTGCGCGACATCCACGAGCTCTTCATGGACACGGGTCTCGGGAGTCGCGCCTACTCCGTGATCGAGCGCGGGATGGTGGAGATGGTCCTGTCCGACCAGCCCGAGAAGCGTCGTGAGCTTCTGGAGGAAGCGGCAGGAATCATGAAATACAAGATCCGTGAGCGTCAGGCTCAGCGAAAGCTCGCGGCCACGGACGACGACATGCACCGGCTCTCCGACGTGCTTCGCGAGGTCGAGCGCCAGGTCCGGACGCTCAAGCGACAGGTGGGGCAAGCGCAGAGGTTCCAGGAGATTCGCGACCGGCTGCGCGAGCTCGAGGTGTCGCTCGCGATGCTCGATATCGAGGAAATGCGCCGGCAGATCCATCACCTTCGGGAATCGCTCCGCGAAAACGCGACAGAACGGGACGGGGCGTCGAGCCGCGTCTCGGCCGTCGAGATCGACATCGAAACTCTACGGACCGAATCGGCCCAAAAAGACCGGGCGCTCTCGGACACGCAGCGGGAAGTGGACGAGGTCGGAGAACGGGCGCGCGCGGTCGAGAGCGCGAACCTCGTGCGGCGGGAGCGTCGCGAGTCGCTGCTCGAACGGGTGACGCGTCTGGGAACCGAGAAGGAAGAGCTCGCCGAGCGTATTCGCGAGGGTACCGAGCGCCGGCAGGAGCTGGAAGAGAAGCGTCGGGCCGCGGAAACACAGGTCGCCGAGGTCACGGCGCGTCTCGAACGTCAGGATGCGCACCTTCGCCGCGCCGACTCCGACCTCGCGGAGCGCAAGAAGATGCTGGCCGCCGCCCGCGAGACCGTTGAGGAGGCGTCGCTCACGGTCGGGCGCTTGCGGGCCGAGCTTGCGAACGTCGACGCACGCGAAGAGCATCTGTCGGATCGAGGGGCGGTTCTCGGCGAAGAGCTGCGGGGGATCCAGGACACGCTCGACGTACGGCGGCGCGACCGGGAGGAGACCGAGCAGAGGATCGCCACGCTGCGGTCGACGGTCGAGAGTGCGGATCGCGAGCTCGATGAGGCGCGGGTCCGCCGCGACGAGATCGAGGGCGAGCGTGAACGCGCGCGCGACGAAGCGGCGCGGCTTGCGGTCGAAGAGGAGTCGGCGCGTTCGGGGCTCGCGATGCTTCGGAGCCTTCAGGACAGCCACGAGGGGTTCGGACGGGGTGCCCGGGCGCTCCTGTCGGGGGAGGTAGGCGGAAAGAAACTCGCTCCTCTCGCCGACTCGCTGCACGTCGAGCGTAAGGATCTCATCCCGGCCCTGGACTCCGCCCTGACGGCCGCCGTCGAGTTCGTCGTCGCACCCGACGCCGATTCCGCCGTCGGCTCGATCCGAGCCCTCAAGCGGGCGGAAGGCCGGGCGACGATCGTGGATCTGTCCGCGTTTCGGAACGGGCGCCCCGACGCGCCGAAACCGCCATCGGACCCCGCCATTCTCGGTCCGGCGCGATCCTTCGTCCGGGTCTCGGGCGACCTGTCGCCCGTTCTCGACGAGCTTCTCTCGCGCTCGGTGATCGTCGAAACGCTCGACGATGCACTGCGTCTCGCGAGGCACGACGGCGCGCGGAGCTTTCGATTCGTGGCGAAGGACGGCGACTGGGCGGAGGCTCCGGGTATCGTGCACGGCGGTGCGCCCGCCTCCGGCGACTCGCGGATCCTCGGTCGGGCGGATCGCATCGCGGAGATCGAGCGCCGGGTCGCCGTCGCGCAGGAACGACGGGCGAAAGTCGAAGAGCG
>JALGZO010000178.1 GCA_025774865.1 bacterium
GAGAGCCTGGAAGTGCTATCAGGAGCTCGTGTTTGACCGGGGAACGGCTGACGTTTCTATTTCGCTCTCGCGCTTGCATCGGCGAAGGGAAGAGGCGTCGCAGGCTCGTGACTACGCCGAGGAGGCGCTTCGGCTTGCGAGAAAAGGCGCGTACAAGAGGGGCATCGTTCTCGCCCACGAAGAACTCGGCGATCTCGCGCACGAAACCGACGATCCCGAGAAAGCCCGTTACTACTACGAGAAAGCCCTCACCGACGCGCGCTCCATCGCCCCCGAGGGCGACCTCGTATACGAAATAGCGTGGCGCCTCGCCCGCGTCTACCTGGCCCAATCGCGGCGAGACGACGCCGAGTCGCTCGCCGCCGAGGCCGTCCGCCTCGCAACGAAGTCCTCCGACCGCCGCGAGCTCGGCCACGGCCTGGCGACGATGGCGCTGATCCGCACCGATCAGCAGGACTTTCAGGAGGCGCGCAACTTCGTCGAGCGGGCCATCGACGAGTTCCGCGGGATCCAGACACCCTTCGAGCTGGCCCAAACACACGAGATCGCCGCCGATATCCTCGGGAGCGACCCGCAAGCCACCGGAACCGAGATCCTCGGTCACCTCTTCGAAGCCCGCCGCCTCTATGGAAAGCTGGGTGCTGTCCAGGCGTCCGATCGGGTCGAGGAGCGACTGCGGCGCGTCGAGGCGTCCTTGCACCCCGACGCCGTGAAGCGGGACGAGGGTCCCGCGCCTACTGCGGCAGAGACGCTCGTCCTCGCCGACGAATCGATGAGGAGCGTTGTCGAGCTGGCGGAGCGCGCCGGCATGCTCGACGAAACGGTTCTTATCGAAGGGGAGACCGGCACCGGCAAGGAGCTCATCGCGAAGCTCGTGCATGAGTCCGGGCCGAGAGTGTCGAGACCGTTCGTCGCGTTGAATTGCGCAGCCATTCCCGAGAACCTGCTCGAGTCACAGCTCTTCGGTCATCGACGGGGCGCGTTCACGGGAGCTACCGAGAACCAGGCGGGTCTCCTGCAGTCGGCGCGAAGCGGAACCGTGTTCCTCGACGAGATCGACAAGGCGACTCCGGAGTTCCAATCCAAACTTCTTCGGGTGCTCGACGAACGTGCGGTGCGTCCGGTCGGAGCTGTCGAGACGGTTCCGCTAAAGGCGCGTATCATCTGCGCGTCGAACCGTGACCTGCGGGAGCTCGCCGAAGGCAGAGCGTTCCTTCTCGACCTTTACTTTCGAATCGCAACGA
Organism: bacterium; assembly: GCA_025774865.1. GTDB lineage: Bacteria > ARS69 > ARS69 > ARS69 > ARS69 > JALGZO01. The sequence goes on from JALGZO010000178.1 coordinate 1,245, forward strand.
TTCTGTTGCAAATCCCGCCGCTACGCGAGCGCCCCGAGGACGTCGCGGCTCTCGTGCATCACTTCCTCGAAGCGTGTGGCGGTCGCTTCGGACCGGCCTCCTTTGAGCTGTCGAGAGACGCCGAGTACGGGCTCATCGCCTACGACTGGCCGGGGAACGTCCGCGAGCTCCGGAACGTGGTGGAGCGCGCCGCCTTCTTCGCCCATGAGACCGGGAAGATCGACCTCGAGCACCTCCCCGCCGAGATGCGAGAGGGCCACGAGGCCGGGAATCCGGAGCTGACGTTGCCGGACCGCATCGCGAGCTTCGAGCGGCGCCACATCGTCGCGGCCATGAAGAAGGCCAAGGGCGTGAAGTCCGAGGCTGCCCGGGTTCTCGGTGTCTCGCGCAAGGGCCTGGGTGACCGGCTCCGCCGTCTCGGCCTCGAGTAGCCGCCGGGCCGCAAGCAACCCCGGCGCCACCGCCCGTTCTCTTCACAAACCGGCAGTATTCCTCTTCACGAACCTGCTGTAACTTTCCCGCGATCATTCCCGCGCGTGCCCGCCACGCGACCACCCGAAGCTTCCGAAACCCGAGAGGGAGCCATGAGAATCCGTGCCCTGGCCCTGGCCCTCGTCGCCGCAGCGACCCCCGCCCCCGCCCAGGAGGTACCCGAGTGGGTCCAGAAGACGACGATCTCCGGCCTCATGTTCGGCGACGTTTACGCCGTGGTGGCCCACCACGACCCGGACGTGGAGGATCAAAATGGCATGTGGTTCCGTCGGATCTACCTGACCGTGGATCACAAGCAGAGCAGCAAGTTCTCCGCCCGGCTCCGGCTGGAGTCCGTCTCGCCCGGCAGCTTCGACACCACCGACCGGCTCCTCCTCCCGTTCGTCAAGGACGCCTATCTCAAGTGGAAGTACACGGGCGAGCACTCCGCGATCATCGGCGTCTCCAGCACGCCCACCTGGAATCTGATCGAGCCGTTCTGGGGCTATCGTCACGTCGAAAAGACGCCGCTCGACATGGCGAGGTTCGCGGGCTCCCGCGAGCTGGGTCTCGCGTTCAAGGGCAAGTTCGGCGACGGTGGGAAGTTCGGGTACCACGCGATGCTCGCCAACGGCGGCGACACGAACCCCGGCAAGCGGATCCTCGGCTCGCTCTCGATGGCGCCCACGGAGGGGGTCATCCTGGAGGCCTACGCCGATTACGACAACCGCGCCGACGATACCGACATCTGGACGCTTCAGGGTTTCGTCGGTTACGCGGCGGACTGGGGACGTCTGGGCGGCCAGATCGCGCGGCAGGCACTCGAGCGCGGCGGCGCGCCGGACCTGAAGCTCGACATCGTCTCCGGGTTCGCGATCATCGCGCTGAAGAACGACATGGACCTGGTGCTCAGAATCGACCAGGCGTTCGACCCGAACCCACGGGGAGACCGCATCCAGTACATCCCCATGAGTCCGGACGCCGACGCGCTGTTCTTCCTGGCCGGACTCGACTTCGAGGTCACGAAGTTCTTCAGCATCGTGCCCAACATCGAGGTCGTGACCTACAGCGATCCGGTCGCCGGCGTGGAGACTCCCGACTCGGACGTGTACCTGCGCGGCACGTTCTTCTGGAAGTTCTAGAAACGGGGGCCGCGACTCGGAGACGGGTCGCGGCCTTC
>JALGZO010000179.1 GCA_025774865.1 bacterium
CTCTTGGCCCTGCTCGCGATGGTCGCGACGCCGGACCGGGCGGAAGCGCGAAATCCCATCCGGAGAGACTTCTTCGACCTCTATCCCGTAGCCGACGGCACTCAGATCGACAATCTGCCGAGCAACGCCGGCCATTGCGGCGTATGCCACTTCGATTTCGATGGGGGAGGAGCCCGCAATCCCTACGGGCTGGGCATCCAGGCCGGGTTGGAGGGCGGCCTCTCGAACGAGCAGGCGATCCTCGCGATCGAGGGCGACGACTCCGACGCGGACGGCTTCTCGAACCTCGTCGAGATCACCGACGTCGTGAACTTCGGGAACACGCCCACGTTCCCCGGACTCAGCCAGGCGAACAAGAACGCCACTTCGAACATTCCGATCACCGAGATCGACCCCTATTTGACTCCGTCGGGGGGAAGCGACACCACGCCGCCCGTCGTGAGCGTGATCTCCCCGAACGGAGCGGAGGTCATCGCCGCGGGCGGCCCGATCACGGTGTCCTTCACCGCGACGGATGCGAGCGGGATCTCCCACGTGAATGTCTTCATGTCGGACGACGGCGGATCTGACTGGGAACCGGTCGCGCGGAACGAGCCGTACACCGGGACCTACTCCTGGTTCGTCCCGAACCTGCCGGGGGCCGAGACCAGGCTCCGGGTGGAAGCGGTGGACAACGCCGGCAACCCCGGCTCGGACGACAGTGACGCGAACTTCACCATCACCGGAGTCACGGGCGGGTTCGTCGCGACGACGCTTCGCGACATGAAGCTCCCCGGCACGCAGCCCCTCGAGGGGGCCGTTCTCGAAGACGTGAGCGTCTGCTTCGCGTGTCACGGAGACTACGACCCGCCCAACGAGGCGTGGCACACCTGGCAGGGCAGCATGATGGGGCAGGCGATGCGGGATCCGCTGTTCCTGGCGTGCATGGCCGTGGCGGAGCAGGATGCTCCGTCCGTCGGTGACCTGTGCCTCCGTTGCCATACCCCGGGCGGCTGGCAGGAGGGGCGCTCGGTCGACACCAGCGGGGGTCTCGTCAACGCGAAGGACCGGCAGGCCATTCAGTGCGACTTCTGCCATCGCATGGTGGACTGGGACCACACCCCGGGAGTCGACCCGGCCGAGGACGTGGTCATCCTCGGCGAGCTGAGCGATCCGCCGTTCCAGTACGCGAACGGAGAGTTCATCAACGATCCGAACCCCGTGCGGCGGGGTCCCTACGCGGACGCGAACGCCAGCCACCAGTTCCTGGATTCCCCCCTGCACCGGTCTTCGGACCTGTGCGGAACCTGTCACGACGTCAGCAATCCGGTCTTCGTGAAGACCGGCCCGCGCGACTACGCTCCGGACACGCTGGACGAAGAACATCCGGACATGGATCTCCGTAACATGTTCCCGATCGAGAGAACGTTCAGCGAGTGGACGCAGAGCGAGTACGCCACCACCGGCGTCTTCGCGCCGCAATTCGCCGGCAACAAGCCCGACGGCATCGTCTCCAGCTGCCAGGACTGCCACATGCGCGACGTGGCCGCGAAGGGCTGCAACCAGGGCGGCGCTCCGACCCGGTCCGACCTCGGGATTCACGATTTCATGGGCGGGAACACGTTCATCCCCGATATCCTGCCGGACTTCTTCCCCGGGGAGGTGGACGTGACCGCGCTGCAGGACGCGAAGCAGCGCGCGGTCTCCATGCTGCAGCTGGCGGCAACGCTGGAGCTGACGCCCCAGACGTACGGGCTGGACGTGAAGGTCACGAACGAGACGGGACACAAGCTCCCTTCGGGCTACCCGGAGGGTCGTCGCATCTGGCTGAACGTGAGGGCCGTGGACGGCTCGGGGGTCCAGGTGTTCGAGTCGGGAGCGTACGACGCCGAAACAGCGGTTCTCACGCACGACGAGCAGGCCAAGATCTATGAGATCGAGCCCGGGTTGAGCCCCGATCTCGCCGGCGCGCTGGGGTTGCCGGCCGGGAAGTCCTTTCACTTCGTGCTGAACGACACGATCTACTCGGACAACCGGATCCCGCCGCGCGGCTTCACGAACGCCGCCTTCGAGTCGATTCAGTCGCCGCCAGTGGCGTACTCGTACGCCGACGGTGAGTACTGGGACGACACGGCGTACTTCCTGCCCGCCACGGCAGAGACGGCGCACGTCACGCTCTACTATCAGACCCTGAGCAAGGAGTACGTCGAGTTCCTGCGGGACGCCAACGTGACGAACAGCGCAGGGCAGGACCTGTACGACGCCTGGGAGGCCCACGGGAAATCCACTCCCGTCCTGATGGCGGAGGCCAGCGTGGCGCTCGACGCGATCGTGACGGCCGTGGATGAGCCGCCGGTGGCGCGTCTGAGCTGGAGTCTCGGGCGCAGTCGGCCGAACCCGTTCCGGCACGAGACCACGATTTCCTTCTCGCTCGCCGAACAAGCTCGCGTCCAAGTGGCCGTGTACGATCTGGCCGGACGGCGCGTACGCACTCTGGTGGACGGCGTGCTCGACGCGGATCGCTACGAGGTCGCGTGGAACGGACGGGACCACCGGGGACGCACTCTCGGCAGCGGGGTGTACTTCGTACGATACGAGGGAGGACCACGGACGATCTCTCGCAAGATCGTGCTGCTCAACTGATCCGCTTCACCGCAGGTAGGTCACCTTGTGAGTGACGGTGGCGGGGCCGAGGCGGAGACGGACGAAGTAGACGCCGGCGGCGACGGGATGCCCGTCGTCGCCGCGTCCGTTCCAGGTGGCAGCTGTCTCCCGCACAGCACGGCCTCGCCGAGGACCCGGTCGGGGCGAGCGGCCCGCGGTACTAACGGAGCAGAACCACCTTCGTCGTTTCGCGATGCGTCCCCTGCGCGAGACGCCCGAAATAGACTCCGGCCGCGAGTCGGACGCGCGAAATAGACTCCGGCCGCGAGTGGTGCCCCGTGCGGATCGGTCGCGCGCCAGGGAACGGTTCTGGTGCCGCGGCCAGCTGCTCCCCACGTCCGGGAGAACACGCGCCGACCCGCCGGATCGAACACGTCGAGGCGCGCGGGCCCGGACCCCGGCAGCGACAACAGGAACTCCCCGTTCTCGCGCATGGGATTCGGCCGGAAGCGTAGTGCGCCCGTCATCGGAGTCAGATCGCCGACGCCGGTCATATCGTCTCCTACGACGACTACGGCATCGTGCACGAATAGGGCGCGAGGGAGCTCGGGGTGGAAAGGCACACACCATCCGGCGTCGTAGAAGCGGGTGCGGCCCTCGATGC
>JALGZO010000180.1 GCA_025774865.1 bacterium
AGCAGGTTCGGATTCGCTTGGAGGACCGCAAGCTGGACGTGAAGCCCTCGGAAATGCGGGCGCGGAGCGAGTCCAGGATCTCGCCGGTGTCGTTCCGAGAGGCCCTCGAGCCGGCGGGAACGTCTCTGATCGCAGAAGCGAAGCGCGCCTCACCGTCGCGGGGGGTGCTGCGCGATCCGTACGATCCAGCGGCGTTGGCCGCCGAGTACGAGGCGGCCGGAGCGCGAGCCGTGTCGGTGTTGACGGAGCCCGACTTCTTCGGCGGTGCCCCTGAGCACCTGGAAGCGGCAAGCCGGGCGATCGAGTTGCCGGTCCTGCGGAAGGACTTCCTCGTGGATCCGTATCAGTGCTGGGAGGCGAAGGTGTGGGGCGCGTCGGCGGCGCTGCTGATCGTCGCGGCGCTCGACGATGCTCTCCTGCACGACTTGTACGCGCTGCTCGAGGAGATCGGCCTGGACGCGCTCGTCGAGGTGCATGACGAAAAGGAGGCGGAGCGGGCGCTGAACCTGCCGGTATCGATTCTCGGCGTGAACAACCGGGACCTCGCCACTTTCGAGACGGACCGCACGGTCACGGCGCGAATCGGGGCACTCGCGCCCGCCGACGTCAGCCTCGTGTCGGAGAGCGGAATCCACTCGCGCGATCACGTCCTGGAGGTCGAGCGCGCGGGGGCGTGCGCGATTCTCGTGGGGGAGGCGCTGCTCCGGTCGGAACGGCCGGGTGACACGGCCCGCGAGCTCATCGGCGCCGACGCGGAGGGGGCGGCGTGACCGGACCCGACCTCCCGAACGCGCGGGGGTACTTCGGCGAGTACGGAGGTCGTTTCGTTCCCGAGACGATCATGGCCGCGCTCGACGAGCTCGAGCGCGCGGCCGACGCCGCGTTCGCCGAGAGCGAGTTCCGGGACGAGCTCGAGGGTCTATGGCGCGACTACGCGGGTCGACCCACGCCGCTGTTTCACGCCCGTGGGCTCTCGGAGCGTTGCGGCTGTCGGACCTACCTCAAACGGGAAGATCTTCTCCACACCGGCGCCCACAAGATCAACAACACGATCGGTCAGGCGCTCTTGACCAAGCGAATGGGGAAGCCGCGCGTGATCGCCGAGACGGGGGCCGGTCAGCACGGCGTCGCCACGGCGACGGCGGCCGCTCTCTTCGGACTGGAGTGCGTCGTCTACATGGGTGAAGAGGACATGCGGCGGCAGGAGCCCAACGTCTACCGAATGCGTTTGCTCGGCGCGGAGGTCGTCGGCGTGCACTCGGGCAGCCGCACCCTCAAGGACGCGATCAACGAAGCGATGCGAGACTGGGTCACGAACGTGCAGAACACGCACTACATCCTCGGCTCGGTGCTCGGCCCGCACCCGTTCCCGCGACTCGTGCGAGATTTTCAGAAGGTGATCGGGCGCGAGGCGCGGCGCCAGATTCAGGAGGTCGAAGGGCGGTTGCCCGACCTTCTCGTCGCGTGTGTCGGCGGCGGCTCGAACTCGATCGGTCTCTTCCACGAGTTCGTCGGCGAACCCAGTGTGCGCCTCGCCGGGGTGGAGGCCGGCGGGCTCGGTCTGGAGCCGGGGAAGCACGCCGCGCGCTTCTCCGGTGGAAGCCCGGGTGTGCTGCACGGCACCCGGAGCTGGGTTCTGCAGGACGAAGCGGGCCAGATCGCGCCCACCCACAGCGTTTCGGCCGGACTCGACTACCCGTCGATCGGGCCGGAGCACGCGTGGCTCCACGACCTCGGCCGCGCGGAGTACCACTCGGTCGACGACGAAGAGGCGCTCGAAGCGTTCCGGTTCCTTTCGAAGTCCGAAGGGATCATTCCCGCTCTCGAGTCGGCCCATGCGGTCGCGTGGCTTCTGCGCGAAGGGCCGAAGATGGACGGCGAGCCCCTCGTCGTCTTGAATCTCTCCGGCCGCGGCGACAAGGACCTGCAGCACGCGGCCGAGGAGATCCGCCGGTGATCCGCCGGTTGACCGAACGCGCGGTTCCACAACCTCCAGATCCCTAGTGTTTCCCATTGCGTTGGGTGGCCCGGAGCGGCATGAGGCCGGGGACCCCCTCGCCCGCCGTTGCTGCTCGGCTCGCGAAGGGGATTGGTGCTCGCCTGCGCTGCGCTGACGCGTTCGAGGGGATCCCCGGCCTCACCCCGCTCGGGCCTCTCGGGATAGAGGCGAGGTTGCGGGCCCGTCCCCGTCGACGTGCGTCAGCCCTGCTCGCGGTGTCGCGACGATTCGAAGGGGGGTCGGGAGCTCCGTCGCCGGCCGGCTGGCCAAGTTAGGTCTGGCATCCGGAGGAGCCGAGCTTCGCGAGGTGGAGAGGCACCCTCGAACGCGTCAGCGCAGCGCAGGCTCGCTTCGATGTTTCGCGAGCCGAGCAGTAACGGCGGGCGAGGGTGCCTCTCCACCTCGTGAAGCTCGGCCTCGCCAGGAGAGTCTCGGGACGGCTCGCTAGCGGCGGACCGAAGGCGACGGAGTCTCGACGTCGGGAGCGTGCTTCGAGTTCGTCTCGAGACCCAGCTCACGACGGGCGCGCGCCACCTCCGCCGCCGCGATCCGCCCGTCGGCGGCGAGGCGCGCCAGCACGGCCGATCCGCCCGTCGGCGGCGAGGCGCGCCAGCACGGCGGCGACGATGTTCTCGGCGTCGATCCGGAAGAATCGTCGCAGCGCCTCCCGCGTGTCACTCCGACCGTAGCCATCGGTGCCGAGCGAGTGCAGCCGCGGGACCCAACGCGCGATCTGGTCCGGCACCGCCTTGATCCAGTCCGACGCCGCGACGATCGGACCCTCGGTCCCGCCGAGAAGCTGGGTCACGCGCGGTGCCCGCGCGGGTTCTTCGGGGTTCTCGCGGTTCGCGCGCTCGCAGGCGAGCGCCTCCCGACGAAGCTGTGTGTAGCTCGTGGCGCTCCAGACGTCGGCGGCCACGTCGTAGCGTTCGGCCAGGATCTCCTGAGCGTCGAGCGCGCAACGCAGGATCGGTCCGCTCCCGAGCAGTTGCGCTCGATGCGTCGCGGCGCTCGAGGCGGGCCGATACAGATAGAGGCCTTCGAGAATCCCGTCGCGCACGCCGTGTGGCATGGGCGGCATCTCGTAGTTCTCGTTGTACAGCGTGATGTAGTAGAAGACGTCCTCGTCCTCGCCGTACATGCGACGGAGGCCGTCCTGGATGATGACCGCCATTTCGTAGGCGAACGCGGGATCGTACGGTTGCACCGTCGGTACGGCGGACGCGAGCAGGTGACTGTGGCCGTCGTCGTGCTGAAGTCCCTCGCCCATCAGGGTCGTCCGACCGGCCGTGGCACCCATCAGGAAGCCGCGCCCGCGACAATCCCCGAACGCCCAGATCTGGTCCATCGTCCGCTGGAATCCGAACATCGAGTAGAAGATGTAGAACGGGATCGTGAACTCGCCGAACGTCGCGTACGTCGTGCCCGCCGCCGTGAACGAAGCCATCGATCCGGCTTCGGTGATGCCCTCTTCGAGGATTTGCCCGTCGGCTCCCTCGGCGTAGGAAAGGAGAAGCTCGGCGTCCACCGGAACATAGCGCTGTCCGAACGGCGAGTAGATCTTGAACTCCTTGAAGAGGCCCTCCATGCCGAAGGTACGAGCCTCGTCGGGAACGATCGGGACGACGCGACGACCGAAGTCGGCGGCCCGCATGAGCCCTCGCAGGAGTCTCACGAACGCCATCGTCGTCGAGACCTCCTGGCCGGCCTGCGTGCCGCCGGCGAACTCGCGGAAGGTCGTGTCCGAGGGCAGGGGCAACGGCGCCGCGCGAACGATGCGCTTCGGGAGCTGCCCGCCCAGTTGGCGCCGTCGTTCCTCCAGATACTGCATCTCCTCACTGTCCTCGCCCGGGTGGTAGTAAGGCGGATCCTCCTCCAGCTGTGAGTCGGCGATCGGGAGCTCGAGACGATCGCGAAACGCGATGAGCTCTTCCCGGCCGAGCTTCTTCATCTGGTGCGTCATGTTCCGCGCCTCGAAGCCCTCTCCGAGAGTCCATCCCTTCACGGTCTTCGCGAGAATGACGGTGGGGGAGCCCTCGTGCTCGACCGCCCGCCGGTACGCCGCGTACAGCTTCCGGTAGTCGTGACCGCCGCGACGCAGCTTCCGGAGCCCGTCATCCGAAAGGTGTGCCACGAGCTGCTGCAGCTGTGGGTCCGGTCCGAAGAAATGCTCGCGGATGAATGCGCCGGTCTCGACGGAGTATTTCTGGTACTGGCCGTCGAGCGTCTGAAGCATCCGATTCGCGAGCACGCCATCCGTGTCACGGGCGAGGAGCTCGTCCCATTCGCTCGACCAGATCACCTTGATCACGTTCCAACCCGACCCGCGAAACTCGCCTTCGAGCTCCTGGATGATCTTGCCGTTGCCCCGGACGGGACCGTCGAGACGCTGGAGGTTGCAATTCACGACGAAGATCAGGTTGTCGAGTTTCTCGCGCGCGGCGATGTCGAGCGCTCCGAGCGCCTCCGGCTCGTCGCATTCGCCGTCGCCGAGGAAGGCCCACACGCGGGTGCCGCTCGTCTCCGCGATGCCTCGCGCTTCGAGGTAGCGATTGAACCGCGCCTGATAGATCGCGTTCATGGGACCGAGTCCCATGGAGACGGTCGGAAACTCCCAGAAGTCGGGCATCGTCTGAGGATGCGGATACGAGGCCAGGCCCTGACCGGGGACGACCTCGCGACGGAAGTGGTCGAGCTGCGCCTCCGTGAAGCGCCCCTCCAGGAACGCCCTGGCGTACAGCCCCGGGGCGGCGTGCCCCTGATAGAAGATCTGGTCGCCCGGCTCGTGGTCCTTGCCACGGAAGAAGTGATTGAACCCGACCTCGTACAGGCTGGCTGACGACGCATAGGTCGAAAGGTGGCCGCCGAGGCCGGGGTATCGGTTGTTCGCGCGCGTGACCATCGCCATCGCGTTCCACCGGATCAAGCGACGAATGCGCCGTTCCATCTGCTCGTCTCCGGGAAACAGCGGCTCGTCCTCCGGACCGATCGTGTTGAAGTAGCCCGTCTGGGTCAGTGCTGGCAATCCCGCCTTCTTGCGGCGTGCGTGGTTCACGAGCTTCCGCAGGAGGAAACGCGCTCGTTCCGGGCCCTCGCTCTGAAGGACCGAATCGAACGAATCGAGCCACTCCGCGGTCTCTTGCGGATCGGCGTCCGGGGTCGGCTCGCGGGACTCGAGGCTCATACGCATTGTTCTCCGGGATGGATGGAAGGAGTCAAGATAGGCCGGATCGCCCGGAGTGTCCATTCGGGCTACCTTGACACCCTCGTGAGCCTTCGCCTAGATTCGCCTCGCGCGGGCCCGTAGCTCAGCTGGATAGAGCGTTGGTCTCCGGAACCAAAGGCCGGAGGTTCGAATCCTCTCGGGCCCGCCACTTCTTCTGGTCCCGCCGCGCTCCACCTCGCCTCGTGCCTTGACGTCACGAGCGACGGCGAGTGACCCCGGTGACCATCGGACGCGACCCCGGCGGCCGGGCGCCGTTGCCACGTTCTGGGCGCTTTGTTACGATTCCTCGATTCTCCGACCGGAAGTCGTGGATGCGATTCACGTTCAGTCTCTCTCTGGCGATCCTGCTCGCGTTCCCGGGGGCGCCGGCCGGACAGGAGCCCAGCCCCGCTCGCGGCGGGACGCTGATCTACGGGCGCGGAATGGATTCCGTCGGGCTCGATCCCGCCCACGAGTCGGACGGAGAGTCGTTCAAGATCTGCGACAACCTCTACGAGCCGCTGGTTCGATTCGTCTCGGAGGACGGCCGGATCTGGACGTTCCACCTGCGCCGTGGCGTCAGGTTTCACTGCGACGATCTTCTGGATGCGGCCGCCGTCGACTACACGATCAGCCGACAATGGAGCGCGCGCGAACCTCGGCACGAGAACTACGGGGTCGGGGGGCCGTATCCGTTCTGGGGTTATCTCGGCATGGACGAGGCGCTCGACGCGGTCGAGGTTCTCGATCCTCTCACGATCCGGTTTCGCTTGAAGGAACCGAACGCCCCGTTTCTCTCGAATCTCGCATGTAACTTCGCGTCGATCGTCTGCCCGCGACACGCCCGCGAATTCGGTCAGGAGTTCTTCCGGCGGCCGTGTGGGACGGGCCCGTACAAGTTCGAAGAGTGGAGCCGGAACGAGTACATCAAGGTGTCGCGGTTCGAGGGATACTGGGGTTTCGAGCCATACCTCGACGAGATCATCTTCCGCACGATCCCCGAGAACTCCACGCGCTTCTTCGAACTTCTGTCGGGATCGATTCACATGATGGACGGGATCCCGCCGGACGACGTCGGCGCGATCCAGAAGAATCGTGCGCTGAAGCTCGTGGGCGAGCCCGGAATGAACGTCGCGTACCTCGCGATGAATCTGGATCACGAACCCTTCGGGAATCCTCTCGTGCGTCGCGCGTTGAGTCACGCGATCGATAAAGAAGCGATCGTCAGTGGTCTCTATGCGAACCTCGCGGACGTCGCGATCGGACCCGTGCCGCCGAACGTGTTCGGCGCGAATCCCGAA
>JALGZO010000181.1 GCA_025774865.1 bacterium
CATCGAGCGAGAATCGGACTCACGCTCCCCCGGGGAACGAGGCCGAAGTTACCCGGGTCGCGGTCCGAGACCAGAGGTCGCGAGCCGGCATCAACCGGTGCGACGCACGATCTCCGCCTCTGCCGCCTCCAGCATCACGGCACGATCGGGCGCGATGCCGGTCCATCGCTCGAACGAGAGCACCGCCTGCTCCACGAGCAGCCCCACGCCCGTTTCCGCCGCGACGCCCTCTCGACGAGCCGCCGCCACCCATGGGGTCTCCGGATACACGAGATCGAGCGCCAGTTCCGCCCCACGCAGCACCTCGGGCGCGAGCGGCAGCGGATCCCCTTCGCGGAGCCCGAGTGACGTGCAGTTCACGACGAGCCCGCCGGCCGGGGCAGCTCGCCCCGCCGTCTCGACCGCGATCCGGCCGGGGTCCCCCGACTCTTCGGCCAGCGCCTCCGCCCGCTCGCGCGTCCGGTTCGCCACGCGGACCTTCGGACAGCCACCCCCGAGAAGCGCCCAGGCCACGGCCCGTGCGGATCCCCCGGCTCCCAGAACCAGCGCCTCTCGGTCCAGGAGCGCCGCCCCGCCGATTCGTCTCACCCACTGCAGGAATCCCGGTCCGTCGGTGTTGTCCGCCTCCCATCCGGCGCCGCCCCGCGCGAGCACGTTCGCAGCGCCGATTTCGCGGGCTGTCTCACTCGCCACGACCACGCTCGCGAGCGCGACCTCCTTGAGCGGCACCGTCACGTTCAATCCGGCGACGCCGTCTTCGAACCAGCGCGGCAGCTCCTTCGCCCAGTGCTCCCGGGTGACCTCGACCGCGTCGTAGCGAGCCGCCATCCCCGCGGCGCGAAACGCGGCGTTCATCATGGACGGCGAAAGCGAGTGAGCGATTGGCGACCCAACGACGAGATAGCGCAACGTAGCTGGCGGCGTGCCCGCCGTCACGTCCGCGCCGGGGCCGTGCTTCCACCTCCGCGCGCGAGCCTGAGCACCGCGAACAAGAACACGGCGATCGAGACCCACTGGTTGAGCGTCAGTGGGACGCTCGCGAGGGGGTAAGCCGTCGAGTCGTAGGAGCGGATCAGATCGAGGCCGAAGCGCGCCACCGAGTAGAGAAGGAGAAACGTCAGAAAGAGACTCCCTCGCGGGTGCGGCTTGCGATCGAGCCAGAGCAGAAACCCGAACAGCACGAAACCGAATCCGGACGCGTAGAGCTGCGCCGGATGCAAGGGCTGACCGGGAAACTCGTAGCCGGCGTGCGAGTCGGCCGGGAAGACGCATCCCCAGGGCAGATCGGTCGGGGCGCCGAAGCAGCACCCCGACAGGAAGCAGCCGATCCGGGTGAATCCCAGCCCGAGCGCCATCGAGGGTGCGACCGCGTCGGCCGCCGACCAGGCGTCGATCCCCCAGCGCCTCAGGAACCACATCCCCAGGATCGCCGCGGGAACCGCGCCGCCGTACATCGTGAGCCCACCCTCCCAGGTGCGGAACACGTCCGTCCACCGGCCCGAGAACTGCGAGAGGTGCGTGAGCACGTAGAGCCCCCGTGCGCCCACGATCGTCGCGAGAATGATGATGAGCGAAACGTCCGTGATCCGCTCGGCCGGGATCCCGCGGCGCTCGGCGCGGTTCCCCGCGATCCAGATCCCGACTCCGAACGAGAGCGCCAGGAAGAGACCGTAGGAGTGAATCTGAACGAAGCCGAGGTCCACCAACGTCTTGTGCATCAGTCCCTCCGCCGGAGCCCCACGCCCAGCACGATTCCGAGCCCGCCCATCGTCGCGACCAGCGACGTGCCGCCGTACGAGTAGATGGGGAGGGGTAACCCGGTCACGGGCACCAACCCCACGGTGACCCCGATGTTCACGAACACCTGGAACGCGAGCATCGACAAGATCCCCACGGCCGTCAAGCCGGCGAAGGGATCCCGCGAAGACGCCCCGATCAGGAGCCCCCGGACCACGAGAAAGGTGAAGAGCCCGAGAACGACCATGGTCCCGATGAACCCCAATTCCTCGCCGACGACGGAGAATACGAAGTCCGTGTGGCGCGCCGGTAGGAACGCGAGACCCTTCTGGGTTCCTTCCAGGAAGCCCATCCCGGTGATTCCGCCGCTCCCGATCGCGACCTTCGATTGGATGATCTGGTAGCCGGCCCCGGAAGAGTAGCTCTCCGGGTCCAGGAACGCGATGATCCGTTGCTGCTGGTACGTTTCGAGACGTCCCCACAGGAGTGGAGTCACGATCCCCGCCACGACCGACAACGTCACGAAGAGTATTCGCTCCAGCAGGAGTGTGCGCGAGAAGTACGCGAGCGCGAGGAGAACGATCGAGAATACGATCCACGACGGTGTGCTCGACGCGCAGACGACGGAGAGAATCGGCGATGACGCGAGCAGCAGATACCGGAGAGAAACGCCGCTCCAGTAGAGCATCGGAGGCACCATCACCAGGAAGACGAGCGCGGTGCCGAGGTCCGGCTGCCGCACCACGAGCGCCATGGGGATCAGGACGAGAAAGACCGGGCCCAATAGCGAGAAGATGTTCTGAGCAGGGCGCCGGCGCGCAGCGAGCATGCGCGCCAGGAAGAGGCAGGTCGCGAGCTTGGCGAACTCCGCGGGCTGGAAGCGCAGACCCCCGATGGTCAGCCAGCGCGTGGCCCCGCCCGCGGCGGACCCGACCACGAGCACCGCGACCAGGCCTCCCAGCGCCACGAGGTAGAGCGCCGGCGAGAGACGTTCCCACGCCGCTTGCGGAATGGCCGCGCAGGTGACGAACGCCAGGAGGCCGAGAACCGCGAAGATCCCCTGACGGATCCAGAGATCGTTGGTGGTTTCCGAGTCCTCGCCCTGACACGCGGAGTAGACGACCAGGAGTCCGGAGATCAAGAGCACCAGCATCGTCCCGAAGAAGGGCCAATCGAGCTCGTGGAGACGAGGCCGCGTCACGTCGGTTCCTCCGGTGCCGGTGCCAGCTCATTCAGGATTCGGCGCGCCATCGGCACCGCGACGTCGCTCCCGTGTCCGCCCGCCTCCACGACGATGCTGAACGCCACCTGCGGCTTCTCAGCGGGGGCGTACCCCACGAACCACGAGTGGTCCTTTCCGTGCGGATTCTCGGCGGTTCCCGTCTTGCCGGCGGGCGCCCAGCCGGGCACGCGACAGCCGCGCCCGGTGCCAGTGGAATCCGCCACGACGAGGCGCATCGCTTCGCGGATCCGTTTCGCGGTGCGCTCCGAGATCTCCCAGGAGCGCTGCACCACCGGCTCGTAGCGCGTCAACTCGCCCTCGTTGCTGACGATGGACGCCGCGAGCAGCGGCGCGACGAGCTCGCCACCTCGCGCGATTCCGCAGACCACCCGCGCCATCTGCAGCGGCGTGACGAGATACTCACCCTGCCCGATGATCAGGTTGAGCAGCGTTCCCTGCGTCCACTTCTTCTTCCCGTAGCGGCGGTCGAGCCACTCGTTCGTCGGCACGTTTCCTTGGAGCTCCTGCGGCAGGTCGATGCCGGTCGGCTCCCCGAGCCCGGCTCCGTGCGCGTACTTGGCGAGCTGGTCCGCGCTGACCCTCTCACCGATCTGATAGAAATACGTGTCGCAGGAACGGATGAGGCCCCGTTCCAGATCGAGGTACCCGTGGCCCTCTTCTTCCCAGCAACCGAAGAAGCGGATGCCGAACTTGTATCCGCCGGTGCAGGGCGACTCGAGGAGATCGCGGAAACCAACGACACGCTCCTCCAGAGCCAAGGCGAACGAGACCAGCTTGAACGTGGAACCGGGAGCGTAGACGGCCTGGACGGCGCGATTGAGAAGCGGAATCTCCTTGTCGGTGTTCAGTCGTTCCCAATCAGCCGCGCCGATCCCCGTGGCGAAGAGATTGCTGTCGAAGGTCGGGGCGCTCGCGAGCGCGAGAACGCCGCCGGTCGCGACGTCGAGGACGCACACCGCGCCGCGACGACCCACCAGAAGTGATTCCGCGACCGCCTGTATGCGGGTGTCGAGGTGGAGCCGCAACGTGTGCCCGGTCACGGGGGGCACCGGCTCGCGACCCTGGAAGCGCCCGACGACTCGGCCCATCACATCGACTTCCAGGTAGCGCTCGCCGTCGTATCCGCGGAGCTGCGACTCGTACACATGCTCCAGTCCGGTGCGCCCCAGAAAGGCGCCCGTCCGGTAGCCTTTAGCCTTGAGTCGCTCCACCTCGGACTCCGAGATTTCTCCGACGTGTCCGAGAATGTGTGCCGCGAGACTCCCCTGCGGGTAATAGCGGACGTTCGTCACCTCGAGCGAGACGCCAGGCAGTTCCTCGGCGCGCTCCGCGATGCGAGAAACCTGCGAGAACCCGATGTCGTGCTTCACCACGCGCGGCAGCCGCGGGGGGGATGAGCGGAGTCGATCCTTGATCTTCTCCTCCGGGACCTCGATGAGCTCCGACAGGAGCGAAAGGCATTCGGGATTGGGCAGCACCTGCCGTGGGACACCGAGTACGGTGTAGCTGGGGCGGCTGTCCGCGAGAACCACCCCGTTCCGATCGAGGATGAGTCCACGCGGTGCGCTGACGAACTCGCGACGAATTCGGTTCCGTTCCGACTGAAGCTGGTAGTCGTGGCCCCCGAGCACCTGCAGGTCGAAGAGGCGACCCGCGAGAACCAAGCCGCCGAACCCGACCAGAGCGGAGAGCCGCCAGGCCCGCAGCGAACGCTTTTCTTGCTGGAACGTGTCAGCGGAGGCCACGCACCATCTCCCGGTCCCAGCCGACGAGCCGCTCCGCGAGAGCCATGACCGGCGGAGCGAGGAGCGCGGTGTAGACGCCGCCGGGCAGGCCGCTGCGAACGAGAAAGCGGAGGGACGCCACGATCCCGCCCGGCTGGACGAGGAACAAGATCTGATCCCGTACCACGGTGGCCACGAGCGCGACCAGAATGCAGGCGAGCACACTTCCTCGCACGAGCCGGTCCGCGACCGCTCCGACTCCGAACCCGACGAGCGAGTTCGCGAGGCACGAGATCCCGAGCACGTGCGTCGAGCTCAAGTCGACGAAGAGCCCCGCGATGAAGCCGGCAAGCGCACCGCCAGCGGCGCCTTCGTGCAACGCGACAACCAGGACGATCAAGAACGGGAAGTCGGGGCGGACCCCGAGGATCGCGATCGACGGCGCCAGCACCGTCTGCAGAACGATCGAAATGTACAGGGCGACGATCAGACGCAGGACACGAATCATCCTCACCCCCGAGGCCGGGCGGCCGCCCGCCCCTCGCCCGTGCCGGACGAATCGCCGACGTGGGGCGGCACGTCCGGATCCGGTTCCGGCGGCTCGCGGGCCTCGAGAACCACGAACACCTCTTCCAACGAAGAGAACTTCACCGCCGGTTTGATGAGCACCCGCATCGCTCCCTCGTTCTTGTCGAAGATGCTCCGCGAGACGTGGCCGATCACGATGCCGCGCGGAAAGACCCCGCCGAGCCCCGACGACACCACTTCGTCTCCCGCCGCGACCTCCGCACGGAAGGGAAGGAACCCGAGATGCAACCCGAGATCGTCGCGCCAGCCGAGGATGCCGTCGGTGCGAGTGCGAGTGAGTCTCGCCGAGACGAGACAATCCCGGGCGATCAGCGGACGAACGTACGACGAATTCCGTTCCACGTCCGTGATCTTCCCCACCAATCCGTCGGACGTGATGACTGCCAGACCCTTGTTGACGCCGTCACGAGAACCCACGTCGATCTTGAGTGCCCGCCCGGTGCGCGCGGGCTCGCGTGCGATGACCCGACCCGCCACCACCGAGTGCGGCGTAACGTCACGGAAGCCGAGCAGTTCCCGCAGCCGCGACGCCTCCCGGTCGCGCTCGGCGAGCTCCGCCACCCTGAGCGACTGGCGAACGAGGTCGGCGCGCAGCGAGTCGTTCTCGGAACGGAGCCCGACGAACCCGTCCACGCCGGAGAGCACGGACTGCACCGGCGTCAGCGCCGCGTCGTTGATGACGCGGGCGACCACGGCCTTGTTGTTGGACGAGAGGAGCATCAGCGCAACCGAGAGGGCGACGACCAGGGCGAGCACGAGAACCTCGCCCCGACGTGACAGATAGTCGGTGAGCTGAGCCACCGCCTACCTGCGATCGCGCTTCAGCAGGACCTTCTCGTAGCGCTCGAGGTTGTCGAGGATCTTGCCCGCCCCGAGGACGACACACGTCAGGGGGTCCTCGACGACGTTGATGGGGAGGTTCGTGGCCTCACGCAGGAAGACGTCGAGGCCTCGCAGGAGCGAGCCCCCACCGGTGAGCACTATCCCCCGATCGACGATGTCGGCGGCGAGCTCCGGGGGCGTCTCTTCGAGCGTCCGCTTGACGCCGCGAGTGATCTCACTGACGGGTTCCTTCAGCGCCTCGCGGATCTGCTTGGCGTTCACGCGACTCGTCTTCGGAATGCCCTCGACCAGATCGCGCCCCTTCACTTCGAGTTCCTCGTCGTCCATTCCGTTCGGGTGAGCGGAGCCGATGGCGATCTTGATCGTCTCGGCCGCCTGCTCGCCGATCAACATGTTGCACGTCTTCTTGACGTTCTGCGCGACGGCCTCATTCATGGCGTCGCCGCCGACCTTGATGGAGGCGCGCGCGACCATTCCCGCCAACGCGATGACTGCGACGTCGGTGGTGCCGCCGCCGATGTCGATCACCATGTTGCCGGCCGGCTTCTCCACGGGAAGTCCGACGCCGATCGCCGCCGCCATCGGCTCCGTGACGGTGTAGACCTCGCGCACTCCGGCATTCTCGGCGGAATCGCGGAGCGCGCGCTCGTTCGACTCGGAGATCTCGGAGGGAACCGCGATCACCGTCCGCGGCCGGACGAACGCCTTCCGGCCCTGCGCTCTCGTAATGAACGCCCGGAGCATCTCCTCGGCGATCCCGACCTTCTCGATGACGCCGTCGCGCAGCGGGCGGATGACCTCGATGTTCTCGGGGGCGCGCCCCAGCATCGCTTTCGCTTCCCTGCCGACCGCGATGACTTTGTCGCTGCCCCGCTCCACCGCGACGACGCTCGGCTCGTCGAGTACGATGCCCTTGCCATTGATGTAGACGAGCGTATTGGCCGTGCCGAGATCGATGGCCATGTCGTTGGTGAGAACGCTCCAGAGTTGAGCGAACGGCATCTTTGTTCCCTTCCGGGGTGTCCAGGGACCACCGCTCGACGGACCAGTTCGTGATCGCCATCGTCAAAGAAGTGCAACGATCGACACAGACGGACAAGGATTTGCGATCTCGACCGATCCGGCCGGCAGTCTATGCCCGTATCGGCAAACAATCCAGGGGAATGAAGTCTCGATACCCCGGGCCGGTCCTTTCGTCCCGAAACCTCGCCAGCAACCCGGGCGCGGCTCGTGCTCGCCTCGTTCATGGTGTAACCTCGGCCTGGGACGGGTGCCTCCACGAGACCCGAGACGCCCCGTTCCCACCACGAAAGAGCACCCTGCGGAGGCCCTCCCGTGCTTCGTGCGACCAGCCTGGCCGCCATTGCGGCGGCCGCGTCGATTCTCAGCGTGTCCCCCGCCCTCGCGGCGAATCGGTACGTCGAGGACTTCCACACGAGTGATGCAAAGGACTCCGCCGCCACGACCGCGGATTGGAACGAGGCGGCCGGAGAACTCCGCCTCTTCCCCTTCTCCCCGGCCCCGCTCGGCAGTCACGACACGCCAGACCGGGCGGTGGCGGTCGTGCTCGCGGGCGACGTCGCGTACGTGGCGGACGAGCTCGCCGGGCTCCGGACGATCGACATCTCGAACCCCGCGGCGCCGGGGCCACTGGGGAGTCTCGACACCTCGGGCTCCGCGCAGTGCGTCGTCGTGGACGGGGACGTCGTCTGGGTCGCCGACGGTCCCGGGGGGCTCCTGGCCGTCGACGTTTCGAGCCCCGCCACCCCCTCGCTCCTCGGGAGTACCGCCGTCCCCGGCGGAGCCTTCGGCCTCGCGGTCGAGGGGGACGTGGCGTACGTGGCGTGCGCAGACTCCGGTCTCGTGGTGGTCGACATCTCGGTCCCGGCGGCGCCGTCCGTCATGGGCGGACCCGTCGATACGCCGGGTTCGGCCAGCGCGGTGGTCGCAGCCGGAGACGCCGTGTGGATTGCGGACGGGACGAGCGGGCTCGTCGCCATCGACGTTTCCAGTCCGTCCTCGCCCCAATTCCTGGGCACACTGGACACGGTGGGGGAAGCTCGCGGCGTCGCGCTCGCGGGGGGCCTGGCCTTCGTGGCGGACGGGGATGCGGGCCTCGCCGTGATCGACGTCTCCACCCCCACCGCCCCGATCCTGGTCGGCGGTCTGGACACCCCGGGGACGGCCCGCGGCATTGTGCTCTTCGGTGACGCAGCCTACGTCGGCGACGGTGCGGGCGGGCTCCAGGCGATCGACGTCTCGAATCCGGCCGCCCCGGTCGCGCTCGGGAGCTGGGACTCGCCGGACGAAGCGATCGACGTCGCCGTCGCCGGACACGCCGCATTCGTGGCGGACGCGCTCGCAGGACTCCAGGTGGTCGAGATCTCGAAGGCGGTCGAGCCCACACAGCTCGGCGCCTACGACACGTTCGGAAACTCGACCGACGTGGTGGTGGATGGTGATGTCGCCTATTTTGCCTACGGCACCGTGGGACTCGAGGCGATCGACATCTCGACGCCGTCCGCGCCAGCCCCGCTCGGCATCTACGACACGCCGAACTTCGCGATCGACGTAACGATCGACGGCCCGATCGCCTGCGTCGCGGACAACGTGTCGGGGCTTCACCTCATCGACGTTTCCGATCCATCCTCCCCGGTCCTCCTCGGGACGTGGCTCACCCCGGACATCGCCCGCGCCTCGGCGGTCGCCGGTGATGCGGCTTACGTGGCCGCGGCGACGGCGGGGCTCCAGGTGATCGACGTCTCCGACCCGACGGCCCCCTCCTTTCTCGGAAGCTGGGACACGCCGGACGAGGCGTACGACGTGGCGGTTGCGGGAGACGTCGCGTACGTCGCGGACCGGCTCTCCGGCCTTCAGCTGATCGACGTCTCCGACCCTACCGCGCCTTCCTGGCTCGGCAGCTTCGATACGATCGGTGACGCGCAGGGGGTGACGGTCGTCGGCGACATCGCGTACGTCGCCGATCAGGCGTGGGGTCTTCAGGTGATCGACGTCTCCGACCCGACCACGCCGACGCTCCTCGGGAGTCGGGACACGCCGAGCCAGGCGCGAGTCGTGGACGTCCACGGTGACCTCGCCTACGTCGCCGACGGGAACTCCGGCCTCCAGGTGATCGATGTGTCGAACCCGGCGTCGCCGGTGATCGTGAGCAGCTGGAGCACGGCGAGCTCCGTGTCCGGAGTCGCGGTCGCCGGCGACGTGGCGTACGTCGCGGACTGGTCCACGCTCGTCCGCACGATTCAGGTGGCGCAGCGAGAGCTCGACACGGAGCTGGACCTGGGTCAGTCCCTCGCCGTCGACGACGCGGACCACACCATCGTGCGCGCGAAGGTCACGACAACCGGGACCGGCGACGTGTCGTGGCAGCTGACCGTCGACGGGGGCGCGAACTGGCAAGGCGTGGCGGCCGACGGAAGCTGGAACGCGCTGCTTTCACCGGGCGACGACCTTCGCTGGCGCGCGAACCTCGTCTGGTCCACGCAGTCGGCGCCGAACGTCTCCGAGCTCACGATCGACTGGCGCTCCGAGCCCGCCGCCATCGACTCCGTCGTCGACGTTCCGGCCGACGGTGGCGGCTGGGTCGACGTCTTCTTCACGAGATCGGGCTACGACTTCCCGGACGAGACGACGCACCCGATCACCACCTACTCGATCGAGCGCCGCCTCGACGGAGGCGAGCGAAGTACCTGGGAAGAGGTCCTGACGATCCCCGCGTCCCAGGCCGACTCCTACGAGGGCGCGGTACCCACGGTCGCCGACTCGGGAGCGACCGTCGTGTACACCGTCGTGCGGGTCACGGCGCTGACCGCCGATTCCACGGTGTTCTTCGTCAGCGATCCCGACAGCGGCTACTCGGTCGTGAACGGCCCGACGGCGTCTCCCGACCCGCTCGCGGGGCCCTCCGAGCTGACGGTGGGACGCCCGTCTCCGAATCCCTTTCGTGGATCGACCGCGATCTCTTTCCGGTTGCCGACGCCGGGCCGCGCGAGAATCGACATCGCCGACGTGGCCGGGCGCCGCGTCCGAACTCTCCGGTCCGGCTTCCTCCCGTCGGGAGCGCACGTGAGCCGCTGGGACGGCCGCGACGACGACGGCCGCGCCGTGGCGAGCGGCATCTACTTCTACCGTCTGGAGACGTCGGGAGGTCGAATCGCGCGGAAGCTCGTGCTGGTGCGCGACTGACCTTCCGTCTCGAAGGTCGTGATAGGTGGGCGAGTCCGAGTAGCAACGGCGGGCGAGGGGGTCCCCGGCCTCGCGCCGCACGGAAGCAAGACTCTCGAAACGGAACACCAGCTCAGACTTTTTCGGGGGTCTCGACCTCGAAGTCGCTCTTGGAGGGAGCTCTCTTCCACCGCACCGGGTATTCGCCGGTGAAGCACGCGGCGCAGGCACCGGATGCGTCTTCGCCGCGGACGGCTCGGAGCATGCCTTCGGTCGAGAGATAGCCGAGACTGTCCACGCCGATGTAGTCGCGAATCTCTTCGAGGGTGCGCTGGTTGGCCACGAGCTCGTCGTACGTCGGCATGTCGATTCCGTAGTAGCAGGGGTGTTTCACCGGCGGCGAGCTCACGCGAAAGTGGATCGCGCGTGCGCCCGCCTCGCGGACGATTCTCATGAGACTGCGGCTCGTCGTGCCGCGGACGACCGAGTCGTCGACCACGACCACGCTCCGGCCTTCGACAACCTCCCGCACGGCGTTGTACTTGAGGCGCACCCCCAGGTTGCGAAGATTCTGACTCGGGCTGATGAAGGTCCGCCCTACATAGTGGTTGCGGATCAGCCCGTGCTCGAGCGGGATCTGCGCTTCCTGCGAGAAGCCCAAAGCGGCGGCGTTCGAAGAATCCGGCACCGCCATCACGACGTCCGCTTCCGCCGGGTGCTCACGCGCGAGCTGGCGGCCGAGCCTCACGCGAACCTCGTTCACGCCGCGTCCGAATGCCCGCGAGTCGGGGCGGGCGAAGTACACGTGCTCGAAGATGCACTCGGAACGAGACGCGTCGCCGCCGAACCGCCGCGTCTCGAGACCTTCCTGCGTGACCGTGACCATCTCTCCCGGTTCCACCTCACGCACATACTCGGCATCGAGGAGGTCGAGCGCGCAGCTCTCGGACGCGAGGACCCACGCGCGGTCGAGCTTCCCGAGGCAGAGCGGCCGGAATCCGTGCGGATCGCGAATCCCGATCATGCGGTCGGGCGTCAGCGCGACCAATGAGTACGCTCCGCGCACGCGGGAAAGCGCCTGGAGCAATCGACCCCCCAGGTCGGGTGGCTTCGCGCGGGCCACGAGGTGCACGATCACCTCACTGTCCACCGTGGTCTGAAAGATCGAACCGAGGTGCTCACACTCCTCATGGAGTTCCCTCGCGTTGACGAGGTTGCCGTTGTGGGCGAGCGCGATGGTCCCATCCCGATACGACGCCAGGAGCGGCTGCAGGTTCGAGAGGCTCCCGGCCCCGCTCGTCGAGTTGGCCCCATGTCCCGGCAGGTGCTGGAAGGTCTCCCCTCGATATGCCTCGGCGACGAGCCCCTGGTCGCGGTGCACGTGGAGGCGCCGACCATCCGTGGAGCAGATGCCCGTGCCCTCCTGACCCCGGTGCTGCAGGGCGTAAAGGCCCAGGTACGTCAACCACGACGCCTCCTCGTGTCCGAAGATGCCGAAGACTCCGCACTTGTCTTTCATGCTGTTCCCACTCCTCACGAAACCACCGCCACGTCCGTCTCCAGGTCCTGGGCGTGCGGATTCGCGAGGATCGACGCGACTACCCGACCAACGCGCTCCGCGTCCTGGGCGTCCCCTTCCTTCAGATCCAGGGTCCACACCACGGAGCGCGACACCCCGTGCACGGCCTGCACCCCGCAACGCTCGCGAATCCCACGCAACACCGCCGCTTCCTTCGGGTCGAACCGTTCCATCACCCGAACCGTCAAACGCGATCCGGCCGGCGGCGGTTCGTCGCCTCCCGCCAGCGAATACCGGTGGACGTTCGGATTCACGACGAGCGTGGTCTCATCGAGCACTCGGCGGACGTCGGTTTCGGCCGCCCGCCCTTCGACGTCGAACGACCAGACTTCCGCGCGGCCCACCGCGGTGACCTCGGGCGCCTTGTCCCGCAGGAGCTCCTCGGCCGAGTCGAGAACGAGATCGCGCGTCTTCCGGGTCACCCACGCCTCGAGCTTCATGCGGCCGCCCTCCGAAGCGTTTCGGCGAACCGATCGAAGAAGACCCTCCCCGGGCCGGGTGCGTTGGAAGTGGCTTTCGCCGCGGACCAGTGTCCCCCGACGTCGAGAGGCAGTTGCCACGCCCAGTTTGCGCGCTCGGGGTGCGGCATGATGGCGACCACGTGCCCTTCGCCGTTTCGGATCGCGGCGGCGTTCTCCCACGCGCCGTTCGGATTGACGGGCCAGGCCGGCACGACCGTTCCGTCTGCATCACAGTAACGCGCGGCGACGAGACCCCGCTCGACGATCTCCCGCTTCACTGATTCGTCCTGGGAGACGAACCGACCCTCCGCGTGCGCGAACGGAAGCGGAACCGGCTCGTCGAAGAGGTCACCCGTCACCCAGCGCCAGTCACAGTAATATCCCACGCGCGTTCCCGAGTCGTTGAGCGCGAGCGCCATCTCCACCCGTCCCGGCCGGAGCCCGGGAACGATGCCTGTCTCGAGCAGGATCTGCGCTCCGTTGCAGATCCCGATCACGGGCTTCCCTCCCTCTGCCTGGCGCGCGACGATTTCCATAGCCGGGTGGTTCGCGGCGACGACGCCAGCTCGGATCCGGTCCTCGTAGGAGAAGCCCCCGGGGAGGACGTAGCCATCGAACGCGCTCAGGCGCTCGGAACCTTCGTTCGCCCGAACGATCTCGGCCGAGATGCCGACGGTCGCGAGAGACCGCGCGGTCTCGTCCTCGCAGTTCATTCCCGGAAACAAGACGATCCCGACCCTCATCCCGCCTCCCTCATTCCATGAGCTCCCGGAACGACCGGCCCCAGGCCTCTTCCAGCTCCTCTGCCGTCAGCCGGATCTCTCCCGCTTCGCCGCGTAGCTTCAGCTCGCGCCCATGGGTCACCCACCCGAGCTCGACGTGCGGCACGCCGGCGAGCTCCGCGGGCAACGGGCCGTCGGCCATCTCGACCAGGTACGCTCCCGTCTCCGAGAAGAGCCGCGCGAAGTCGCTCGCGCCGGGGAGCGGACGAACATCGATCTCCAGACCGAGCTCCACGCGAGCCCAAGAACCCAGCATCATCTCGGCGAGGGCCGTGACGAGCCCGCCCCCTGAAACGTCATGGGCCGCGCGCACGACCCCGACCTCGATCAGCTCCAGTACGACCTTCGCGCAATCGCGCTCGACCTCGAAGCGGGCCGTCGGCACGCGCCCCCGGTCGAGTTGACCGAGAACCTGCGCCGCGGCGGAACCCCCGAGCTCGTCGCGGCGCTCTCCGATCAGAACGATGCGGTTCCCGGCCGCAGTCACCTTGACACCGGTGGCCGTGCGCGCGTCGGGCAGGACTCCGAGACAGCACACGATCGGCGATGGCGGCACCGCCCGGCCGGTCGCCGACTCGTTGTAGAAGCTGACGTTCCCGCTGACGAACGGGAGCGGCTCTTCTTCGCGGAGCTCCAGCGTTCCGAGGCCGCGCGCGGCGTCGGCGATACCTCGCACGGCCTCCACGAAGTCCCGGAAGACCTCCGGATTCTCCGGGTTCCCGAAGTTGAGGCAGTCGGTCAGCGCGCGGGGACGTCCCCCCGTCGCCACGACGTTGCGCACCGCCTCGACGACCGCGTTCGCGCCACCCCAGTAGGGGTCGATCTCGCCGTAGTGGGGGTTCCCGTCGGAGCTCAGGGTGACGCCGAAGGCCGCGCCCGCGACCGGCCGCGCGACGCCGGCGTCCGATTCCCCCGGTCGAAAAGACGTTCCGCCGCGCACCTCTTGATCGTAATGCGAGAAGAGCTCGCGCTTGGAAGAGACGTTCGGAGACGCGAGCACCTTCAGGACGAGGTCCTTCGGATCACCCTGGAACTCGACCTCGTCGCGGGTCCGATCGCGTCCTGCGGCCGACTCGCGCTCGACCACGACCCCGGCCGTGATGTCAGCCGTCGGCGCCTCCCCCACGACCTCGCCCCGCCACCGGACGCGCATCACTGGCTCGTCCGGGAGGAAGCGACCGATCACGGAGGCTCGCGCCGACCGGGAAACCGCGCCGAGCTCGTAGTCGTCGTTGTAAATGCGCAGAACGTGCGCGGTGAAGGACTGCGGCACGGCCCAGCCAAAACGCTCTTGCGTCTCGGCGCAGGCGATCACCTCCGGCCCGATGCCTTCCTCCTGGAGGTGCACCCGGTCGAGATCCAACTCGACCCCGACCCCGCCGGCGTGCGCGATCTCCGAGGCCACGCACGCGATGCCTCCCGCGCCCAGATCCTTGAATCCGACGGCGACGCCTTCCCGCCGCGCGAGCGCGATCACTTCGAGAGTCGCGTTGCGCAGCACGCGCTTGAGAAACGGATCCGGCACTTGCACCGCCGAGCGCAAGTCCTCCTCCTCGTCGAGGATGCGCGACGCCATGACCGCCCCGCCGAAACCGGATGAGTCGGTTCCCTTCCCGACGAGGATCAGGTCGTACGGTTCCTCCCTCGCCTCCGCCGGGACGGCGCTGTGGATGAGCCGGTCGGCGGGCATCACGCCGGCGCAAATGACGTTGACGAGACAGTTGTCGTCGTAGCCCGGGTGGAAGGCGGTCTCGCCGCCGAGGTTCGGCACTCCGAGGGGATTCGCGTAGCCGGCGATGCCGTCGACGACACCGTGCATGATCTCGCGGCTGCGCTCGGCGTTGGTCCCGCGCGGGTCCCCGAATCGGAGCGAATCGAGCACCGCGAAGACGTCGGCGCCCATGCAGTAGACGTCGCGAACGATTCCGCCGATTCCGGTCGCGGCTCCCTCGTACGGAACGATCTGACTCGGGTGATTGTGGCTCTCGTGACCGATCGCCGCCACGTAGGTCCGGCCCTCGTGCTCGCCGATTTCGACGACGCCGGCGTCCTCCACCGGACCCAGCACGACGAACGGCGAGTCGGTCGGGAGGTAGCGCTTCAAGACCGGCTTGCTCGACTTGTACGAGCAATGCTCGGACCACATCGTGTTGAAGAGGTGGGCTTCGAGCGGCGTGGGATCGCGGCCGAGAAGCTCGGCCAGCGACCGGGCCTCTTCGACGGTAAAGCCGAGCCCGTGATCCTGGATGGCGGCCTGAACTTGCGCGCGGTCTCCGTAGGCGAAGGGAAGCTGAGCGGCGGTGCCGACGGTGACGAGGCCCCCCCCGCCGCGGAGCTCATCCGGCAAGAACCTTCTCCTTCTCCTCGATCTCGAGGCGCTGGAAGATCCGGTCCACGTTGCGGAGCGAACGCTCGAGTGAAAGGGCGGAGTCGATCGCGGTCGGATCGAGGATCCCCGTGATCTCCTCGTCGGCGGCCACCGCCTCTCGGAACGTCACTCCTTCGTCCCACACCCGTGCCGCCGCGCGCTGAACAAGGCGGTAGGCTTCCTCCCGGGTCTGGCCCACCCGAACGAGATCGAGTAGCAGATTCTGCGAGAAGACGAGTCCGCGCATCTTCTCCAGGTTCACCTTCATGTTCTCCGGATAGACGACGAGGTTCCGGACGAGAGCCGCGGTCTTTGCAAGCAGATAGTCGAGCAGGATGCAGCTGTCCGGCAGTACCACCCGCTCCGCCGACGAGTGACTGATGTCCCGCTCGTGCCACAGTGCGACGTTCTCGAGATTGACCGTCAGGTTCGCGCGCAGGACCCGCGCGAGCCCGCAGATCCGCTCGCTCAGGATGGGGTTGCGCTTGTGCGGCATTGAAGACGAGCCTGTCTGTTTCTTCGTAAAGCTCTCTTGGACCTCACGCACCTCGGTTCGGTGCAGATGGCGAACCTCCAGCGCGAGCTTCTCCAGCGTCGCACCCGTCACCGCGATCGCGAACCCGAACTCCGCGTGACGATCGCGCTGCAGGATCTGCGTGGAAATCCGAGCCGGCTCGAGCCCCAGCCGCCGGCAAGCGCTCGCCTCGATCTCGGGATCGAGGTGGGCAAACGTCCCGACGGCGCCGGAGACCTTCCCCACGGACATCCCCTCCACCGCGTGCGCCAGACGGTCGCGGTCCCGGCCGAGCTCCTCCCAGAACACCGCGAGCTTCAGCCCGAACGTCGTCGGCTCGGCGTGTACGCCGTGCGTCCGGCCGATCATGGGAGTGTGACGGTGCTCGGCGGCGCGATCCGCGACGGCGTCCCGCAACCGATCGACCCCGGCGAGGAGTTGTCCCCCGGCCTCCTTCATGAGCATCGCCCAGGCCGTGTCGACGACGTCGGAGCTCGTCACGCCGAGGTGGACCCAGCGCGCCGCCTCCCCGACCGACTCGGACACGTTCCGGAGAAACGCGACGACGTCGTGATTCGTTTCCTCCTCGATTTCGGCGATACGGGCCGCAGACACCTTCGCCCGCGACTTGATCTCCTCCACGTCGTGGGTGGGGACCGCCCCGTTCTCCGCGAGTGCCTCGAGGATCGCGATCTCGACCTCGAGCCACGTGTCGAATTTCCTCTGTTCGGTGAAGAGAGCGCCCATCTCCGGACGGGTGTAGCGATCGATCATGTTCTCTCCACGAGATGTAGCGTGACGACGCGCGGGGCGGCCGATCCCCGCTGAATCTCGAACTCGACCAGGTCGTCGACGAGCCGCCCGTAGAGGGCCCGTCTCGCGTCCTCGAAATTCCGGACGCGCTCGCGTCCGATCTGCAGAATGACGTCGCCACGCGTCAGGCCTGCTTGCTCGGCGGGACTGCCCGACTCAACCGAAGCGACGATCACTCCGTCGTTCGTGTTGAGCTCCAGGCTCTCCGCGAGAGCCGCCGGGATCTCCTGGATTCGTACGCCGATCCAGACTTCGCGCACTTCGCCGTGCGTCAGCACCTCGGTCATCACGCGGAGCACGGTGTCGATCGGGATCGCGAAACCGATCCCGTGGCTCCCCCCCGACTGCGAGAAGATGAACGTGTTCACCCCGATGACCTCACCGTCGGCGTTCACCAGGGCGCCGCCGGAGTTCCCCGGATTGATCGCTGCGTCCGTCTGGATCATGTTCTTGTAGATCGACTCCGCACCCTCCTGGTCGGGCAAGATGTCACGGTTCACCGCACTCACGACGCCGACCGTCACCGTGGGGTGCGGATCGTCCAGGAGATATCCGAACGGGTTCCCGACCGCGATCACCCATTCCCCGATCATGAGCGCGGCTGACAAGCCGAGCCGCGCCACCGGCACGACTTCGCCCTCGGCGAGGATCTGGAGAATTGCGAGATCGTACAGCTCCTCGCCTCCGAGATAACGGGCGGGGAACTCCCGTCCGTCGGCCAGCGTGATCTTGATGGCCTGGGCGCCGGTGACCACGTGGTAGTTCGTGACCACGATCGCGTCGTCCCGCACGATCACGCCGGATCCGATGCTCTGCACCCGCTGCCAGTATCGCCGCCTGAGGTTCCGGAAGAACGGCGAAAAGAACTCTCGCTGCGGGAACGCCGGCCCCTCGACCAGCTGACTCCGGAGCACCGACACGGTGACGACGGCGGGACCGATGTCTTCGGCCGCCCGCACGATCGCGTTGCGACGACTGTCGAAGAGGCCCTCTTCGTCGTTGTTCGGCTCGTGCGCCCCCGCGGTGCCGCTGACGAGCAGGGCTCCGCCGATCGCGAGGAATGAACCGAGTCGGGCCACCCGCGCCAACTAGATCTTCGCCCCGGTCGTTTCCCAGTCCTTCAGGAACTGGGCGATTCCCTTGTCGGTGAGCGGATGTCTGAACATCTTCTCGAGCACCGCGAACGGCATCGTGGCGATGTGGGCTCCGGCCGTCGCACAGTCGACGACGTGGGTCGGGCTTCGCAGCGACGCGGCGAGGCACTCCGTCTCGATTCCGTAGTTGCCGTAGATCGTCACGATGTCCCGGATCAGCTCCACGCCGAAATGGCTGATGTCGTCCAGGCGTCCGATGAAGGGGCTGACGTACCGGGCGCCGGCCTTCGCGGCGATGAGCGCCTGATTCGCCGTGAAGATCAGCGTGACGTTCGTATGGATGCCCTCGCGATGGAGGGCGTGTACCGTCTTCATCCCTTCGACGGTCATCGGAATCTTGACCACGATGTTCTCGTGCAGTCGAGCGAGCTTCATGCCCTCTTCGAACATCTGGCCGTGGCTTTCTCCTATGACCTCCGCATTCACCGGCCCGTCCACGATCGAGCAGATCTCCTTCACCACGTCGCGGAAGTCACCGCGGTGTTTCTCCTTCGCGAGAAGCGTGGGATTCGTGGTGACGCCGTCGACGATCCCGAGCTCTTGATACTCGCGGATCTCTTCCACGTTGGCGGTGTCCAAGAAGAACTTCATATTCACCCTCCGTTCCGCGACTCCGGATAGTCCACGGACATTAGAAAAAGTCCCTGAGGAGGGACGGTGAGCCCGGCGGCCCGCCGATCCCTCGCTTCGATCACATCGTCGATCCACTCCGGCGGGCGCTTCCCCCGCCCGACTTCCAGCAGCGTCCCGGTGAGCGTCCGGACCATCTTTCGGAGAAACCGGTTCGCGGAGACCTCCACGTTCACGATTCGCCCGTTCTCGACGATCTCCAGCCGGTCCAGCCGGCACTCGGTGCTGTCGTCGTCCATGGCCGTCCCGAAGCTCGCGAAGTCCCGGTGTCCCGGAACGCGCCGCGCCGCTTCCCGCATCGCGGGAACGTCGAGCTCGCCTTTCAACCACAGACTCGTCCGGCGCTCGACCGCCGAAGGACCGCGGTGCATCCGGTAGCGGTAATGACGCCGGACCGCGTCGAAGCGCGCATGAAACCGTTCGCCAGCCGCCTCCGCCGATCGCACGACGACGTCGGCCGGGAGCACCCCGTTCACCTTCGTGAGCACGGCACACACGTCCGCGTCGCACTCGAAGCTCGCGACCTGCCCCAACGCGTGAACACCCGCGTCCGTCCGGCCGGCTCCCTGCGTGCGGATCGGCTCCCGCAGCACGGTCGACACCGCGCGGTTCAGCTCGTCCTGGACCGTCCGGGCGGCGGGCTGCACCTGCCACCCGGAGAAATCCGTCCCGTCGTATTCCAGCACCAGTTTCCAGCAGGACAAGACTCATGCTCCAGGCCCGAGGATGAAGGTCACACCCAAGATGGCGGCGAGACCCGCGAGCGCCCAGACGTCCGGGGACCGGAACGCCGGGGGATCCATCTGCGACCGGCCCACGCCTCCCCGGTAGCCACGGGCCTCCATGGCGAGAGCGAGCGTGTCGGCCCGGCGTAGACAGCCCACGAAGAGCGGGACGGCGAGCGGCAGCAGCCGCCGGGCGCGGGTTACGAGACCCCCTTCGAAGCGGGCCCCACGGGCCCGCTGGGCCGTCACGATCCGCTGAGCCTCTTCCATCACGGTCGGGAGGAATCGGAGCGCGAGGGTGAGGACCATCGCGAGGTCCCGCACCGGGATGCGCACCCGCTCCAAGAACCCGAAGAGGCGGGCGAGCCCATCGGCGAGCCGGATCGGCTCCGTCGTAAAGGTGAGGAGGGTCGCGGCGAAGACCATCCCGGCCAGCCGGAGAGTCATCCAGAGCCCGCTTTCCGCGCCGGCCGCGACGCCCCCCAGGCGCGTCGGCCCGACCCACAACATCTGGAACAGGAACGTCAGCGCGAAGATCCAGGCGAGCGCCCGGAGGCTCGTCACGACCTGTCGCCTCGGAACCCGAGCCAGGGCGACGAGACCGGCCAGAACCAGGGTCGA